>JABGPX010000434.1 GCA_018644745.1 Spirochaetales bacterium | reverse complement strand
CGGCTGCTCATGAGCCCGGAGATGTGGCGTGATATCTTCAAACCTCTCTACGAGAGACTCACATCCAAGGCTCATGAGTTTGGAATGAAAGTAATTCAACATTCATGCGGTTTCAATTGGGAATTGATAGATGACTTATGCGTGGCGGGAATTGATTGCATGCAATTTGATCAACCCCTCGTGTATGACCTGCCAATTCTAGCGGAGAAACTAAAAAAACATCATGTCGGGTTATATTCTCCCTGCGATATACAACAAATTCTTCCGACAGGCAATCGAACACTAATCGAGGATGAGTCCAAGCGGCTCGCGGAAACCTTCCGGGGCGGACTCATCGCGAAGGATTATGGCGATCTTCACGGCATTGGAGTAGATCTCGAGTGGGATACCTGGGCATATGAGAAGCTGAAAGCTATCGGCGGCAGGTAATCAGCTGAGGGAAGCTTTCGATCTCGTTTTCTGCAGTTCGGCCTCGTATGCGGTCCGGTTGAGTTGCGAATGGGAGATGTCGATTATTGCCAGGCATCAACTGAACAGCTGTTTAATATATCAAATATCTGTTGCACTAAGATCTGATACATGATAAGGTAGGTCAGAGTAAAAAAGCCGGGCTGAATCGACGGCCAATATCAATATGTAGCAATTGAAGTGGGACCGCTTTCCAATGAAATCAAAAGTCGCCAAGAAATATAAATCCGACCCTGCACTGATCTACGATTTCAAACACCATAAGGCGATGCTTTCGATGGTCCTCATCGGCGTTGTGGCTGTGTTTATTTTCAATTACCTGCCGATGTTTGGTATAATCATAGCCTTCAAGCGTTACAATCTTTTCGCCGGGATCATGGCCTCGCCGTGGATTGGTTTTAAAAATTTCCAAAATTTTTTCAACGATCCCTATTTCTTCAGGCTGGTGAAGAACACAGTAATGTTGGGATTTACCACTTTTCTGTTTACCTTTCCAGCCCCGATTGTTCTCGCACTTATGCTAAACGAGCTGAACGACGGCCCGTACAAGAGGATCGCTCAGACAATTACATACCTTCCCTACTTTGTCTCCACCGTCGTGGTAGTCGGTTTGCTAAAGCAGATCTTCTCTCATTCCGGGGT
This sequence comes from Spirochaetales bacterium, assembly GCA_018644745.1. Next base: position 4,165 of record JABGPX010000434.1, on the reverse strand, counting down.
CGTAAACCAGGTGCTGGAGCTTATCGGATTCGAAAAGATCCTCTTTTTCAACGAAGCGAGCTGGTTCCGGCCTTTGTATGTGGGATCGCAGGTATGGCAGACCGTTGGTTACACCAGCATCATCTACCTGGCGGCGCTGAGCGCCATCGATCCTCAACTGTACGAGGCGGCGACTATCGACGGAGCTTCTCGCTGGCAGAAGATAATTCGCGTAACAATACCGTCGATCATGGGAACTATTATTGTGTTGATGATTCTGAATATTGGACATATCGTGAGCGTCGGGTTCGAAAAGGTGTACCTGATGTACTCTCCGGCGACGTGGTCAACTTCAGACGTTCTTGCAACATACACCTACCGTAGGGGAATTATCGACAGAGATTTCAGTTTTGGTACCGCGGTCGGCCTGTTCAATTCGGTCATCTCTATGATCATGGTGATTGGTACCAATGCCTGGTCGCGGAAGTTCGCCAAGCAGAGTCTGTGGTAGTATGAAAGCGATACGTGACACCTTATCAGATAAAACATTCAGGACTTTTATCTATATCCTGATTACTGTCGTTGTTGCCGTCATGCTGTATCCGTTTATCTATGTGGTATCAACATCCGTCAGCGACACCGATGCGGTAATCCGCGGAGAGGTAACCTTGCTGCCAATCAGGCCTCTTACACTCGACTCATATAAGACGATGCTCGGTTATCCAACAGTGGGTCGGGCGTACGCGAATACGGTTTTATACGCCGTAACAGGAACGCTTCTTACACTCATACTTACTGCAATTACCGCTTTTCCCCTTGCTGTCGCAAAGTTCAGATCGCAAAAGTACTTTGTGATCTATTTTATCGTGACGATGTTCTTCCACGGAGGAATGATCCCTACGTTCCTGGTCATAAAAAATCTTGGCATGATCGATTCGATTTGGGCGATGATACTGCCCACGGCGCTGACGGCCTGGAATCTCATGATCTTCCGCGCATTCTATATGGGAATACCGCCGAGCCTCCACGAATCGGCATACATGGACGGAGCACACGACTGGTTTGTCCTGTTTCGTATTATCATCCCGCTTTCAAAACCCGTTATAGCCACTATCGCCCTTTTTACGGTGGTGCGCCATTGGAATGCATTTTTCTCAGCCCTTTTGTATCTGAACAGCGCGAGTAAATATCCGGTGCAGATGATCCTTCAAAATATCCTCACCGGGGCTCAATCGCTTCAGCTTCAGCAGGACGGTAGCAATGCCGAATTCCTGGAGAATGTATCGACCGAATCGCTTAAGACAGCTTCAATTATGGTGGTTACCGCGCCGGTAATTGCCATTTATCCGTTCGTTCAAAAATATTTTGTAAAGGGGGTAATGATCGGTTCCGTGAAAGGTTAGTTTGCAGCAATCGCACCCTTCCTTTCGGAAGAGTGATTATATATAAAGAAGGAAACTTCAAAAAACAAGGAGAAACGCATGAAGAGATTTTTATTGATCGCAATGATTCTCGTGGCGGTCGTCGCTTTCCAGGTATCCGCTGGAGGTGGCGACGAAGAAACAGCAGCCGCCGGAACTGGTATGATCAGCGATAAAGTGATCAACCCAAGTTTTATGTTCAGGTCAAATCTTTCAACTCTTAACAACGATTCGTTGGTCTTTCAGCTCATCGGCCAGAAGACCAACATCTATTTCGATGTAACACCTGTACCAGTACGGGCGTTTGCCGAAAAGATCAGCACCGTCCTCGCGTCTGGCGATATGCCGGACCTGATCAGCCTCCGCAACGGCCGTAACCTTACCATCGAGTACGGCCCCCAAGGCGCGTGGGTTCCCCTCAACGATTATGTTGATTCCGGAAGAATGCCAACGTTTAAAAAGTACATGGATGAAATTACCGATGACTCTTGGCAGGTTCTTTCTGCCCAGAATGGTAAATTTTACGGAACTCCCCGGCTTTATACCTATACCATGCTTCACGAATCTTTCATGGCCAGAACCGACCTTATGAAGGATTGGGGTTTTGGTGACAAGTTTGATAGTCCCGAAGATCTTACGAACTTCCTTCGCCGAGCTAAGAAGGAATATCCGAATTCCACTCCTGTTGGTAACAGGTGGGGCGCGAACACTATCATCCGCGGTATGGCCCATCAATACTTTTCCAATATAGGTATGTGGTTTGACCACGATACCGATCAGTATATCTACGGTCCCGCGAAAGATGGTTTCGAAGAATTCATGGAATACCTCCATACGTGGTATGCCGAAGGGCTGCTCGATCCCGAATGGGGAACAACTTCCGACGAAGTGTGGAAGGAAAACTTACTTAACGACAAAGCATTTTTTGTCTACGATTATATGACTGTTGCCGACGGCATGACGGCGGACGGCAAAAAGAAGAACCCGAATTACGAATACGCGGCGGTCGTTCCTTTCAGCGGAGACGCCGGACACGATGTTGGACAAGCGGAGCGTTATCATGACGTCTATTTCCTCCTGAAAGTTATCTCCGCCAAATCTAAGTACATCGAAGAGCTTGTTGACTTCCTCGAATGGTGTTACACCGAAGAAGGCGTCGACACCGTAATGTGGGGAGAGGAAGGGAATACTTTCGTCAAGAATGCCGACGGAACAAACTCACTTACCGACAAGGTAAAGACACTCCACAATCCTGACGGCGCGTTTGTTCCTGGCGAGAATGGTATTCGCCACGAGTTCACTGCGGTGGAAACCATCGAAAATGTATATGCTTTTGGTATGGGTCCGCTTGCCAGAAAAGCGTGGGGCGATCACATCGAGGCCGGCGCTGTTATGCAGCCCCAGCCATTCCCGATTTTTACCGATGACGAACTTGCCAGAAAAACTCAGATCGAGTCCTCGGTTAACACCTACATGAACGAGCTCATGGTCAACATGATTACCGGAAAAGTAGCCGTGAACACCTGGGACAGCCACATCGAAACGCTCAAAGGCATGGGCATCGACGAACTCGTAAAACTATACAACACCGGATACGACAGGGTTTATCGCTAAAACTTTGTACCCAAGACTTGGGTAATCGCTTACAATTATTGGGCCGTGGTTTCGCATTTATGCGCTGCCGCGGCCCACTTTGTTTTGGCTGGAGCGTGTCATTAGTTCACGGCATTGGAGTAGATCTCGAGTGGGACACCTGGGCGTATGAGCAGCATTATAAATCTGTATATAGGTACCGATGTCGAGATCGGACTCGTCAGCATAAGGAATGGTTTCGGGCATGTGAGTTGAGAGCCCGGGGATCATGCCCCTCTTGCGTATGAGTTCGATATAGTGATCCATCCCGGACTGGCACCATAAATTGTATTTACGCCTGACCGAAAGATCCTCTATCTGAGTTCAGGGAAACACCGCATTTTGTTGTTCATTCATACTCTGGAATTTAACACCGCTGAGCAATCATGGTAACCTGACGTGTTTAGTCGGAATCGGACAAAATTCGAATCCGTTCTTCCCTCCGTTTTTTATATACCTTGCTCTTTTCGGATCCGAGCTTGCGCTTCCAGGGGCCCCGCGCTGGAAGGTGAAGCAATCCAATCTCAATCAGCGCCTCGATGGCCTCTTCGATCTCCCCCGGCGTCCACACTTCCAGGCACCCAAAACCTTTACGGCACCATAAGCCGCGATCTGCGGATTCGCTTCCCTGCCACCCGATAAGCAATAGACTTGTCTGGTACTTCGTAAGCTGCCGGGGATATCGGTGAATTAATTTAATTATTTCCTTCATCCCGGGTATTCTGCTTTTTATAGTTCCTTCACATACATCACAGCTGAAACACACATCCGGTTCCGCGGACAGCAAAGACAGCAGGTATTCCCGACGGCAGGTTTTGCCCGACGCAGCATAGAGCAGCATCGAACGATATCGCTCCAACCCAATATGGCCCGATTCATTCTCCCCATTCATCTCCTTGCAAAGCCCATGATAATAACGCCAATCCTCAGGGGAGAATATCAACCGGGCTTCCGCGGGATTCCTGTCACGGCCCGCTCTTCCTGACTCCTGCAGGTATGCTTCGGCGGAAGGGGGGAGGTCGCGGTGGATCACTGTTCGGATATTCGATTTATCAACGCCCATTCCGTACGCACATGTTGCCGTCAATATCCCATTATTAGATTCAAAGAACCACTCTTCTACCGCGGTTTTC
>JABGPX010000229.1 GCA_018644745.1 Spirochaetales bacterium | reverse complement strand
GGGCCGCGTGACCGATTCTATCAAACTGAATGATGTGCAGCTCCAGATTCTTCCGCTCACGATCGGAGTCTCGACATCAGGTGATGTTTCGGAAGAGAATCCGGTAGATCCTGTAATAGAAATGGACCTGCCGAACCACGAAGTTATTCTGGAGAATATCGATGTATCTTCTCTTCCGCCAGGCTGGTACAATTTAAAAATTACCGCGAATGATAAGGCGGAGAATACAAGATATTTGTCTCGGAACTTTCGAAAAATAGCCTCGGTAAAATACAGCACAATCGATATCCTTTTTCCCGCCCACGGCGAAATAATCAGTGGCGAGTTCAAACTGCAAGGCCGAATCGACACCCCCAATCCTCCGGACCGGGTTGCATTGTACATCGACGGCAAGCTCTTCGAGGCGGTTGAGATAAATCAGTATGGCTACTTCTCTCTTGCGATCAGCCCGGAACGCCTGACAACCGGAGTCCATACGGTGCGAGCCGAAGCAAAACTAAACGACGGGTCTGTCATAACATCGGAAGAAAGAACAGGAATATTCGAACGTGAAGGACCCTGGGTAATTATTGATAATTTCTCGGCCGGAGATTTCGCTTCTCAGCGGCCATGGCTTAAAGGAAGGGCCGGGTTCTTTGCTCCTCAGCCGGATGAAGGTGATGAAAACGCAAAGACCATATTAAAGAATAGGGAAGTATCCCGGGTTGAGATAAGTGTAGACAACGGCAAGAGTTTTACCTCAGCAAAAGGCAAGGAAATCTGGCAATACAGGCTGGAGACAGGAGAACTGCAGGACGGAGTTCTGAATGTACTGGTTCGAGCCAGATTTATTGATGGGAAAACGGCGGTGGCAAAGACTCAACTCATGGTTGATGACACACCTCCTGAAGTTCATCTCATATCGCCTGAAGAGGGCATGAGGTTCAATGATTCGATCTTACTTACTGGAACTGCATGGGATGCTAATGGACTATCAGATGTGTCCGTTGCGCTGCGAACCGGCGATAAGACTCAATACCAAGTGCCTGCCTTTGTGCAAGGTCTCTTTATTGATACTCATTTCCTCGGTGCCTCTTTTTGGGAGATTGGCGCGGGACTAACCTTCTTTGATAACAATGTAAAACTCATGGTGCTCTTTGGCCAGGCACCTCCGGGAAGGTTTGACGGTTATCTAATCGGAGCGAAATTACTAGCGAATATCGGCGTGCTGCCGTATGGCTTCTTCTTTGGTCCTGATTTAGATTTTCTGTCTTCGAGTCTTGCTATTGGCGCTAACTTCTCTTATTTCACCATGTCGGAAGATCCGACGGAAATAAATCCGGAAGGATTAGTGCTCGGGGCGGTAATTGCTCAGCTTGAAATCGCCCGATTCTCGATTGACGCATGGAAAATATTCAACGCATTTTCCGCGTACGCGGAAGGTCAGCTTTGGTTTATCTCATCAGATATTCAGGGCGGTGTTGTATTTAAGTTGGCTTTTGGTCTGAGATCAGAAATCTTCTAAGAAACTGCGTGTAGTGGGAACCACAGAATTTCCCTCACTCCCTATCTTTGAGTACATTCTATACATGAAAAGAAACGGAACGATTGCCCTTAAGGGAGCACACTGTGGCTCCTGCGCTTACACTATCGAGCATCTGGGCCGGAAAATAGCGGGTATCCGCAAAGTGCGGGTGAATACGGCGGACCAAAAAGCCTATGTTGAGTATGAGGGATCCGAAAAAGTTTTAGATGATGTAGTAAGTATTGTTGATAAGATCGGTTATAGCGCCCAGGTTCTTTCAACCGATGAAGGCATAGAGGAATAACTTTCCAACCCGTATGGGTTGCGATACACGTAAGGTACACGATAAAATCGGCTTCATGAAATCTCGGCGGGGGTGTTGATGGGAAAGCCGATGGCAAGAAGCCAAATAAATGACATTATCATAAAAGCGCAGCAATTCTTCGCAAGGCATAGTTTTGCCCTACCCCCCTGGGCGTTTTGGAGCCCCGACGACTGGAAAGGGCAGTATAAAACCTGCGCGGAGGTCGTTGATAATATGCTTGGGTGGGATGTCACCCCTTTCAGCAGCGACGATTTTTATGCACGAGGGCTTTTGGCGTTCACTCTCCGTAACGGAAATCCCCTTAAAGACAGAAAGCCATACGGGGAAAAAATTCTGATTGTAGAAGAAAATCAAGAAACCCCGTTCCATTTCCATTGGTCAAAAATGGAAGATATTATCAATCGCGGCGGTGGAAATCTCATAATCGAGCTCTACAGCTCAACGGAAAATGAAGAGTTTTCTGATCAGCCGCCGGTCGTTAGAGTCGATGGTGTTAGCCGGGAGGTGGAGCCTGGCGGGACTGTAGCCCTTTCACCCGGAGAAAGCATCTGTCTTTACCAGGGACTATACCATCGCTTCTACGGAGAACCTGGCAAAGGTAAAGTACTCGTCGGCGAGGTCAGCTCAGTGAATGACGACAACGAGGACAATCGTTGGTTCGAAAACCTCGGCAGATTCCCGGGAATCGAGGAAGACCGCGAGCCTTTGCATCTGTTGGCCGTCGATTACCCGCGCTATATGTGATGCTGTTATGAAGCCCATAAAGCTCAATGCTACTGGAAGCGTAATAGCCGATTATCTTTACACAAACATAAGCTTTGCCGAAGCCGGATTCTCCCGATTTCGATCAAAAGAACCGGGTGACGGTGGCCTCGAACCGGGGAAACTCGTGCTTACGGAGGATTTCGAGGCCTTTTGTAAAAGATCCACAGATGAAGTGCTTGCAGAGATCGTTGGGGACAGGAAACCAGACGCCTTCAATCTCGGTGGACCGGGAGTGGTTGCCTTGATTAACACGGCGCAGCTCCTGGCAGAGATGCCGATAACGTCGTCATTCTACAGCACAAACGGAAACGACGAGACAGGCGATAAGCTGCGAAAGATTCTAGAAAGAACGCCGGTGAATATCGAACACTTCCTAACCATCGATGAGAAAGCGCCCATCACTTATGTCCTGTCCGATCCCGGCTTTCACGACGGAGCTGGTGAGCGGACCTTTATTAACGGCATTCGAGCGGCCTGGCGGATGATACCGGAGGCGTTAGATGAAGAGTTCTTCGACGCGGATATTGTCCTATTCGGCGGTACGGCCCTCATTCCCAGAGTTCATGAAGCACTCACAAGCCTTACCTACCGAGCCAGAGAGAAGGGATGTATTACCATAGTTACGACGGTTTATGATTTCATCAATGAAAAGAGAAATCCTGACTCAGCCTGGCCTCTTGGAGAGACCGATGAGACCTACGAGAATATAGATCTCCTTATAACCGATTATGAGGAAGCGCTGCGATTGTCGGGCTGCGACTCGCTAGATGCCGCGGCAAAGTCACTCATTGAAAAGGGAACCTCCGCGCTGGTAGTTACTAATGGAGCAAAGGAAGTCTTCGCCTACTCCAACGGGGAATTTTTTAGCCCAATTAAGGCGGTCCTGCCCCTGTCCCACGCCGTAGAAGATGCACGGGTAGAAGGTCCTGTGCACGGAGATACCACCGGAGCAGGGGACAACTTTGCGGGGGGAGTAATCGCATCACTCATTACGCAGATGCAGTATGCCGGCCGCGGAGCTTTCGACTTAAGAGAAGCATGCATCTGGGGTATCGCCTCCGGTGATTTTGCCTGTTTCTATATCGGCGGGACCTATATCGAGAAGTATCCCGGCGAGAAGAAAAAACACATTCAGTCAATATATAATCAATACATACAGGAAAACAAAAAATGAATAAACTCGTCATGTTCGGCGGCGGAAACATTGGCCGGTCCTTTATCGGCCAGCTCTTTTCGAAGGCCGGTTATGAGGTCGTTTTTATCGACATTGATAAGAACCTCATTAACGCATTGAACAAAGAAAGACGTTACGGTGTAGTAGTGAAGAGAAACTCCGAGCAGGATAAACGAATAGAAGTTCATAATGTTCGCGGGGTTGACGGCTCGGATACAGACGCTGTTTCATCGGAAATCGTAGATGCCACGATAATCGCCACTGCAGTCGGCAAAGGAGCCATTCCATATATTTTACCTGTGATTTCACAGGGAATCGAAAAGCGCATGCAATCCGGCGGAGGCGGGATAGACATCATAATCGCTGAAAATGTGCGTAACGCGGCGCGTTGGTACAAAGATCTGCTTACCCAAAACCTGCCTTACATCGAGGCACTCGACGCGCTGATAGGATGCGTGGAAACCAGCATTGGGAAGATGGTGCCGATCATGACACTTGAAGACAAGGAGACTGATCCGCTGCAGGTTTTCGCCGAAGAATATAATACTCTCATCGTCGATAAACAGGGATTCAGAAACGGTATCCCGCTCGTCGACGGCATAAAACCAGTGAACAATGTGCACGCTTATGTAGACAGAAAGCTGTTTATCCATAATCTGGGTCACGCCGCTGCGGCATACCTTGGCTTTAGGCAGAATCCGACACTTCTCTATATCTATGAGCATATGGAGGTTCCTGCTACGAAAACCGCTGTGCAAGCCTGCATGATCCAATCTGCCGCAGCGTTGAACAGAGAGTATCCCGAGGATCTCTCTATGGTGGAACTAGAGGAGCATATCGAAGACCTTCTTTACCGTTTTGGGAATAGAGAATTGAAGGATACGGTTCACCGGGTTGGACGAGATCTGCAGCGAAAACTCGGTAAAGACGACCGCCTCATTGGATCTATGCTGCTTGCGGCAAAGCACAATTTGCCGTTCAACAATATTCTCAGCGCCGCCGCAGCCGCATTCGATTTCAAAGCACCGGATGAGACCGGAACCATTTTCCCTGGAGATATCGAGTTCTTCGAGTCAATTCTCCCAAAAGGCTATGAAGAGGTGGCGCGAAAGGTGTGCAATCTGGATCCGGCCATCGAATCAGAAGAGCGCGTCAAACAGGCCCTTTTGAAGAATTTAACCCGGGCCTAAAAAAAAACCGCGCTAAATGAATGGCGCGGCTGTTTTTCTTCTTGAGAAATTTTATTTACTCAATCTGTTTCAATATTTCCGGAACTACTTCGAAGAGATCTCCTACTACACCATAATCCGCGACATCAAAAATCGGCGCGTTCGGATCTTTATTGATCGCGATAATTACATCGGAGCTCTTCATACCGGCTAAATGCTGAATAGCACCGGAAATTCCGCACGCGATATAAACGACAGGATTAACAGTTTTCCCGGTCTGCCCCACCTGATGAGAGTATGGTATCCATCCGGCGTCGACAACCGCTCGAGAAGCTCCAAGAGCTCCTCCGATGGAAT
>JABGPX010000919.1 GCA_018644745.1 Spirochaetales bacterium | reverse complement strand
AAAGAAACCGAGAGGTTCTCACCATCTCCGTTTGTTACTAACACGGCCTCTGAGGTATCCAGACCATGTGCCGCGGTAACCACGTATGTATCTATCAGTATTGCGCTTCGAATTCCTGATGAGTCTTCAACATGAAGAACAAAGGGTTCAAAAGCTTTCGCTATTGCTGCGATTGATTGGGAAGTCGATTTCATATCCATAGATGCTCCTTTTACTACGTTGCATCTAAAGTACGGTCATTTCCCTATTCCGGATACTGTACCATCGTACAGGTTTCGCCTCGAATTAGAGAGTAATTATTCCCATTTTTGCGGCTTCCACAACCGCCTCTGTTCTGCCGCTTACATTGAGTTTTGCGAGTATTTCCGACACATGAAACTTGATTGTTCTCTCCGTGATTCCAAGGAAGCCTGCGATTTCTTTATTTGTATATCCTGCAGCGATAAAATTGAGAACATCTGACTCGCGAGCGGTCAATTCCCTGCCTTTGGATGGTGTTTTAATCAGCAGGTCTTTCACATCGAAATCCAGCAGCGAAGCTAGAAGTGCCGCAAGAATTCTGATCGGCCGGGTGCCATCGAGCTTTAATATTGTTTCAGAAGTATCGTCATTGGCAGGTGATTCTTTTGGCACCCGCAAGGTTACCTGGGATACCTCATATTCATCATTATCTACAGACACTACAGCGTCTGCAGTGGTTTCTGTTTCCGTGAACGGCCCCTCAAAAGCAAGCAAACCCGGCATGCGCCGGTCGGCTTCTTTCTGAAGGCGATTGTATAATTCCCGATTATTATCTATTACCGCGATGCGGTACATGATAAAGCTTTAACCTTGGACTCCCTCGGCGAGCAAAGCATCATACTGATAATCAGGTTCACTTTTCTGCCGCTTCAGAATGGTGAGAATCAGACGCCATGTCCCCGCCAATCCTTTCGGGCTTGGCGGAAGCTCATTTTCGATCAGCCGGTGCAGCTTTCTTAGTCTATAGCAGGGCACCGCCGCGTACATGTGGTGTTCAATGTGATAATTCATCTGCCAATACAGGAATCTTATTAGCGGACCAGCTTCAAATGTTCGAGCGCTGAGCCGGAAGTCGCTCGTATTATCTTTGAGCCCGACGTGCTGAGTGTTGTTGCATAAATAGAGAAACCAGTTTCCATACAGAGGTGCAAAAGTGGTCAGCAGGGGTATCATCCACAGCCCCAAGGCGATACAAAAACCTGTGTTTAGTGCGTGGCCGATCAGCAAGACCCAGGACCAACGAGAAAGTTTTTTCCTTAGTTTCACGTTCTCTGCGGGAAAGAGCTTCTCAGGCCACTCTCCGCTTATATGGCCTAGCGCGTGTCTGATCGTATTGCGAGGCAGCTCATACAGCCCCATCGGGTTAACAAATGCCCGTAACAGAAAGTCTTTGAGAGTGAACTTTATTGGCAGCACCACTTCTAGATCATCAGGCGGATGAAGTGTATAGAGGTGGTGCTGCTTATGGCTTTCACGAAAGAAAACAAAATTAAACCAGGACAGAAAGCTATAAATTCGCAAAAAAAACTCATTGAGAAACCGTGTTTTGAAGACCGTTCGGTGAGATAGCTCATGAAAGCCATTGAGCAGGAAGGCATAGAAAGTGCCATGGAGAAAAATGAGGAGCACGGTGATTACCACCGGCAGCCTGCCTACTGAGAGAAACGCGGCCACGGCTGTTGCCGCCAGCAACGCGAGATGGCCGCCGGCCTGGAGAAAGCCGCGGAAATTGCTCTTTTTTGTGAGGGATCTCAGCACATCCCGTTCGATTGGCACTCTGTACCAGCTTACCGTTCGTTCATCTTTCATAATGCTGACAATATATGTAATTAACGCGCCCCTAGCAAGCTTCCGGTCATAGTTCAGCTCTCATAATCTCATCTAATGCCGATATTTCTAAGTAATAAAGAGGCAATAAATCAGGAATATCCTGATTGCGAGCTGATCCATTTTAGCCATAAATATAAGGAGTATCCCGATTGACTAATAAGGAAAAAATGAGCGGAAAACAGGTTCGACAACAGAGCAAGAGTCACCTCAAACGAAAAAGAAGTACCGCGGCGCTGGTGCTTCTCCTGGCAGCGCTGCTTGTCGCACAGTCATGTCAAAATGATGAATCCGAATATGGCGGTGCGGTGACTATCCCCTTGCTTCGTGGTCTGGAGGGGTTCCATCCCCTTATTGACAGGAATGTCGACGCCACCGCGCTTCAGCTCGTGTATAACAGCCTTATTAAAATCGATGAAAGCCTCGAGCCGGTCTCCGATCTGGCAGAATCGTGGATCGTTTCCGGCGATGGCACCCAGTGGGATTTTATACTTCGCGAAGGTGTTACTTTCCATGACGGCCATATATTTGACAGCAACGACGTGGTTTTTACTCTCGAGGAAATTCTGAGGGGAGGAGACAGCTACGCCGTCAGCCCGCTTTATGCAAATATAAAATCTATTCAAGCAACCGGTGCCCTGGCGGTTCGAATCGAGCTTCGCCAGCCCTACGCGCCTCTTCTTCACCTGCTGACAATAGAAATCTTACCAAGTCATCTTTTAGAGAACGGCGAAATGTCGGGTGATGATTTTCGAATAAATCCAATCGGAACCGGTCCTTTCATGCTTTCTTCGTGGGACGATGACGCCATCACTCTCACCGCGTATGAGGGGTATTTCGAAGGCAGACCCTATCTCGATACCGTGCGGCTTCGCACCCTCCAGGATTCAACTCAAGCCTGGTCGGAACTGATGCAGGGCCGGGTCTCCATTGTCACCGATCTGGATCCTGATGATTTCAAAGTTATCGATGAGGATGAACGGTTTACTACCTACAGCTATCTCGATCTGTTCTATTACACCATTCTGCTCAATTTCGAAGATCCTTTACTCATGAATCCGGCGGTCAGAAGCGCTTTGAAAATGGCGATTGATACCGAAGGAATCGTGGGTGAAACTCTCAACGGGCGTGCTGATGTAACCACAGGTCCCTTTATTCCCGGCACGTGGTCGCACAATCAATCTGTATCGACGGAATATGATCCCCCGGAGGCTGCAAAGATGCTGGCCGATGAAGGATGGGCGGATACGGATGATGACGGGATTCTCGACAATAACGGCAAAAAGCTCGAGATTTCTCTGCTGATTGATGAAGGCGACGGACTTAAGGAATCGGTGGCTCAACAGATCAAGTGGCAGTTATTTCAGATCGGTGTTCAGGTAAATGTGGAATATCTCGCGCCGCGTGAGTTCCTTCAGGAACGTATTTATCCGGGCCTCTACCAGGCAGCGCTGCTCCAGTTTAATGCCGCGGGGGACCCCGACAATTTTACTTTTCTCTTCTGGCACTCGAGCAGGATCGGTGCGTCGAACCTTGCCAGATACAGAAATACCGAAGTTGACCGACTAATCGAAGAAGGCAGATCCGAAAGCGACATCGAGAAAAGACGAACCGTCTACCGCGGTATCCATCAGATTATGGCGGATGATACCGCGTCAATCTTTCTCTTTGTCCGCAGAATTTATATCGGTGCTACATCGCAAATCGAAGGACTGATGGCAGAACCACAGTCGCTCATGTATTCGGTGCGTGATTGGAAGATACGGGCACAATAATCTTTTTTGGAGGTGAGCAGATGACGCTCAAAACAGTGAAGAGAGGATCAGATCGACCGGGAAAAGTACAGGGAATGGCATGCTGCTGGTGGCTCGGAATGGCATATCTTTTTGTAAAGAAAAAATAAGCTGGAGTCGTGTTCCCGATGGTAGGTGAAACACCGCGGGGTGCGGTTTTCATGCCCCGCGGCGGATTTTTGTCGATAGGAGTTATTATGAAGCGGTCACTTTATACTAAATGTGTAGCGAATTATCCCCGGAAAGGTCAGCATCTTTTATTTAATACTCTTACCCATAGCATAATAACGGTGGATGATGAGTTGAAGGGATACATCGATAATCCTGATGAGTATAGAGGCGAAGTCCCCGCGCCATACCGGGAAGAGCTTCAAGACCGCTTTATGATTGTTCCTGATTCGGCCGCGGATACGAGCCTGATCGAGGATTACTTCAAAGAGATTAAATCGATTACGGAAAAATCTCTTGAGGTGACCCTGCTTACCACATTCGCATGCAACTTCGCATGTACATACTGTGTGGAGGATGGGGTAATCTGCAACATAAGGATGAATGAAGAGACTACGGCGAAATGTGCAAGTTATATCATCGATCAAGCCGGGAAAAACAACGTTGAAACAATCAACCTTTACTTTTACGGAGGTGAACCTCTCATGAACATCCCTCCGATTCGGTCAATCGCAAAAGCGGTACGCAAGCATTGTGAGAAGAAGGGACTTGAATTCGGGTTTGCTCTCACGACAAACGGTGCATTGCTGAAGCCATCGCTGGTACGGGAGCTAAAAAAACTCGGTCTCGAAGGCGTAAAAGTTACCATCGACGGAGACAGAGCACATCACAATGCGAAAAGGCCGTATAAAAACGGCGAGGGAAGTTTTGATGATATTATCGAAAACATCCGGTATGCTGCAAAACACATAGCGGTAGACGTAGGCGGCAACTTTGACGACACAAACGTAGATAGTTTTGAGAGTCTCATTCTTTATCTTCGAGATATTGGCCTTCATCGAACTTTGAATAAGGTGAGCTTCAAGCCTATATCGGAGACTCCTGAGGATAGGAAGAAGGCGCCTCTTTCCGCGGAACTGGCATGTGCCTATTCTCGAGAGGGGACCGGTGAGGCAATGGTTAAGCTACGCAAGCTTCTCATTGACAACCGCTTTAAGACCGATGACAGCATCGGAGTGAATGTTTGCGGTATCACCCTCGATGGTCTACAAATAACCATTGATCCCGTCGGGAAGCTCTATAAATGTATGGCTTTTGTCGGGCGTGAGGAGTTTTGTGTAGGCACAATTGAAACCGGGGATAGCGGCGAGGTAAAAAAGGACCTGTGGAGACGTTGTACTAGCTGCGAAAATGTAGCGCTCTGCGGCGACGGCTGCATCTATGGCTCGTATATCAAATATGGCGATACTGACAGGCTCAACTGCCAGAAAGACTACATGGACTATTTGGTAACTGAAAATCTGAAACTCGAATATGGCCGATCAAAAGGCGCTGCGTTGTAAGAGAGAATCAGAATCAAGACGCATTATTCATTCCCGAATATTATGTATACTAAAAAGTGCTTGAATCGGGGTGAGTTAAATGAGCAATAAACGCGAGAGCCGTATTCCATTTAAAAGACGTTTTAGTGTCCGCACATTCGCGGTTTT
>JABGPX010000236.1:4065-5308 GCA_018644745.1 Spirochaetales bacterium | reverse complement strand
TTATCTCAACGGTAACAAACCTCACAATCAATCTCCAGTATTTGTTCTGGATGTTACCCCGCCCGAAGCGACGGTAACCCTTGATCTGCCGGTATTCTCACCCAATGGCGACCGAAACAAAGACATCATTACTTTTTTCCAGGAAACATCGGTAGAAGATGAATGGAATGGTGTAATTACCAATAACGACGGTATCGGTATTCTCCGCTATTCCTGGCGTGAAACTGCGGATAGTAAGATAACCTGGGACGGACAGGCCTTGGGCGGCCTAATTGCTCCCGACGGCACTTATGGCTATCAGATTTTTTCAGAAGACCGCGCCGGTAATTCCGGAGTCTCGAAAAAAGTCAGTTTTCGTCTAAATACTGAAGCAACAACTGTATTGATTTCACGGGAATTTGACGCGATATCACCCAATTCTGATTCGGTGAAGGACTTTCAGAACTTTCTTCCCCAAGTGTCGATAAAAGAGGGAATAGATACTTTCTATCTGAGAGTTTATTCAGAAGATGGCGACCTTATTCGATCATATACGGGCAGACAGGATCTTGCTGATTCATACAAATGGGAAGGTCTCGCCGATGACGGATCGCGGGCGGCCGATGGAGAGTATTTCGGTCAGCTGGAAATACATTATGAGAATGGCAATAAACCCCTGGTGAACACCAATTCTTTTGTAATAGATACAGTATACCCGAAGGTAAGCTCAGAGCCGGATAAAAAGCTATTCTCTCCTAATGGTGATGGAAACAAAGATACGGTTACTTTTCGGAACTCTTCCAGTTTTGAGGACTTGTGGGAAGCCCGTATTGTAAATGATGCCGGCGACACGGTAAGGCGGGTATTTTGGAAGGATACTGTTTCATCATACGTGTGGGACGGCTCGGATGACACAGGTAATAGAGCACCGGACGGTGTCTATACATTCGAGATCTTTACAGCCGATATATCCGGAAATTATTCATATGCCAGATCCGCAGGTGTAAATCTTGATACGCGGTCCACGAGTATAGTGGTAACCGCCGAGCCGCAGAGGTTTAGTCCAAATGGCGACGGCTTTCTCGAGGAAATAACTTTTAATACATTTGTAGGTGTACGAGACGGTGTGAGCGGATGGAATCTTACCATTTTTAGAAGAAATGGAGCTGTTGTTTCATCATTTGACGGTACCAGAATACCAGAGAAAATAATCTGGGATGGCAAAGATAACACTGGAACGGTTACCGACGGCGAGTATTTCGCG
>JABGPX010000236.1:0-4055 GCA_018644745.1 Spirochaetales bacterium | reverse complement strand
ATGAAATGGGCAATAAGCCGGTTACACAGACCGAAGGCTTCGTGGTCGATATAAGCAGTCCTGATGCTGAAGTGCGGTTCGATCCAAAACCATTCAGTCCTGATAGTGATGGGTTTGAAGACAGACTTAATTTTACCATTCTCGCTCAAGATGACAGCGATATAGCCAGTTGGAATCTCGCAATTTTTGATACAAAAGGTAATGTTTTCAAGGAGTATGGAGGACCTGGCGCACCGAGAAGGAATTTCTTCTGGAACGGCTATTCAAGCAGCAATGAACTCGTACTCGCAGCCGAGGACTATCCTTATGAGTTTGTGGTTGAAGATGTCCTTGGAAATTCGACAAGGCTTACCGGTTCGATTCCTATCGATGTGCTTGTTATTCGCGAAGGCGACAGGCTAAAAATTCGGATATCGAATATCACCTTTGAGCCGAATAGCCCGACTCTCGAGACAAGCGACTCGGAAGTCATGGAAAAGAATAACTGGGTGCTGGAAAGAATATCTGAGATATTTAAAAAGTACGCTAGTTACTTCATTCGAATTGAAGGCCACGCGGTGAGTGTTTACTGGGAAAATGCGGAGAGAGCGGCGATCGAGCAGGCAGATGAGCTCGTTCCTCTTTCTAGGGAACGGGCACAGACCGTGAGGGATGTATTGGTGAAATACGGCATAGATCCTGAAAGAATTCAGGTTGAAGGAATCGGGGGAGCTCAGCCTATTGTTCCGCATAGCGATTTGGATAATCGTTGGAAAAATCGTCGTGTTGAGTTTATATTGCTGAAGTGATGTAATGAAAAAACTTCTTCGACTTATTCTCGTCGCGGTAATACTGGTCGGTGTAATCGTAATTGCGGCAGCGGTACTGACTATTAATCTCAATAAAGTGCCTAGTGCTGGCGATCACGCCGACACTGTTTTCGCGGTAAAACGAGGAGAAAGTGTCCATCAGATTTCAAGTCGACTTGAAGAAGCCGGCCTAATTCGATCGAATCTCTTTCTGAGAATTTACTCTCGGCTTAAAGGTACCGAAACAGCTTTTCAATCAGGCTCATATCGAATCAGTGGAGGAGCGACGACGCTTGAAATCCACGATGTGCTGGTCTTAGGATCGGAAATTTTACATAAAGTTACCATTCCCGAAGGCTGGACACTTTCTCGAATATCTGAGGTCCTTGAAGATGCAGAAATAACATCCGCAGAGGAATTCCGTACTGCAGCGGCCAAACGCGATTTATTGGCTGAGTTGGGAATACGGGGGAGCAGTGCCGACGGCTTTCTCTTTCCGGACACTTATATGTTTCCCAAAAACTACCCTGCGGAGGAAGTTCTGAGACACATGGTTGCCCGCTTTTATGCCGTGCTGGATGATATGAAAGCGGGATACAGAAATCTCTCTGAACAAGAGCTGTATGCGAAGATAATTCTTGCTTCCATTATCGAGCGGGAATATGTAGTTCCGGAAGAAGCTCCATTTATGGCGTCAGTTTTCTACAATAGGTTGGATATTGATATGAAACTACAGTCCTGCGCCACGGTTGTATATGCACTTTCTGAGGAACTTGATATGGAGTATCCTGAATATCTGACTTTGAAGGATTTGGAGGTAGAGTCGGACTACAATACCTATCTTAACCCGGGAATACCCCCGGGACCTATTTCTAATCCCGGTAGAACCGCACTTACATCCGTGTTTTTCCCGGAACGAACTGATTATTTGTTCTTTTTGCTGAAAGATCCCAATACCGGAACGCATGAATTCACCGCAACCTATGGGCAGCACTTGAGTGCCAAAAATCTCTATATAAAGAAAAGTTGAAGAGCGTGCCCATAGTTTATGAGAATTCCAGATTCAATAATTGAAGATATTTCCTCGAGACTTAGTATCGTCGATATTGTAGGTTCATACATTCGTCTGGATCGAAAAGGAAATCGGCATTGGGGGCTGTGCCCTTTTCATAATGAGAAAACTGCATCGTTCACTATTATGCCGAATGAACAAGGCTACTACTGCTTTGGCTGTCAAAAAGGCGGCAGTATGTTTTCATTCATTCAGGAAATGGAAAACCTGTCTTTTCCCGAAGCAGTAGAATTACTTGCTGAGAAAGCAGGTGTCGAAATTCCAAAACATGAGGAAACGGGGGAAGATAAACGAAGATCCGCTCTTATAGAATTATATAGCCGCGTTGCCGGGAGTTTCTCCCATATACTTGCTGAAAAAGAAAGTGCGGACGAGGCCAGGCGATATTTGGAGGGACGGGGAATCGGTGGTAAGCTCATTCAAGATTTTCAGTTGGGTTATTCTCCTTCTGACAGATATTGGCTTTTTAAGTTCCTGCGAAAAAGAAATTATTCTAAAGACTTTCTGAGGGAAAGTGGGCTTTTTTCACAAAGGTATCCAGAGGTTTGCCTTTTCTCTGATCGAATTATGTTTCCGATCCGAAACAATAGAGGGGAGACCGTTGCTTTTGGCGGAAGAATCGTAGGAAAAGATGGACCCAAATATATCAATTCTCCCGATACGCCAATCTTTTCGAAAAGTAGGAATTTATATGGCCTGCATATTTCATTGCCGGTAATCAGAAAAAGCCGTAAGTTCATTATCGCTGAAGGATATCTGGACGTTATTGCTTTTCACAAAGCCGGAGTTGATGCATGCATAGCGCCTCTCGGCACGGCTTTTACCGATGGGCAGATGAATATCCTAAAAAGATACGCCACCGAGGGGTTGTTGGTTTTTGACGGGGACGAAGCAGGCGTACGCGCCGCCGAACGGGGCCTGGCTGTCTGTGAACGAGCGGGCGTCGAGTGTAGCGTAATTGAGGTTCAGCAAGGAAGTGATCCGGCGGACATTGTTGAAAAAGAAGGTCCAGAGGCGTTGAAAAACCTGCTTAAATATCCTATAAATGGGTTTACTTTTATAGTACGGAACGCTATAAAAGGCACTGACGTTTCAAAAGCGGGCGGCAAGGAGCAAGTCGTTAGACAGATACTACCCTTTTTGGACGAAGTTCAGTCAGAAGTTCGGAGAGATACATACGTTCATGAGTTAGCTGACGAACTTAAAGTCGATCCAAATTCAGTTCGAAGAGATATTACTCGATTAAGGAAAAGCGGTCCCAAAATACAGCCAAAATCTGGGGAGATTGCGCTTGAAGAGCTGCGTATGAACCACGATTTGTATTTAATGCTTGCAGTTGCCGTAAATTTCCATATGTTTAAAGAGATACGTAACCTTGTTCGGCGCGAAGATCTGGCGGATGAACATGCAAGAGGTTTATATGTCGCCCTTGAAGAGGCTTTCCGTAATGAAGAGAGCAGTCTAGACGCTCTGTTATTGCGTATTGAGAACGATCAGATCAAAAAAGCTCTCATGGAGAAGGCTGCATCCGGGGAATTCGGCGATAATTACGCTGATGTGATAAAAGACGCGGTAAGCCGCATTCGCGAGCGCTCGATGAAGACAAAAAGGGATAATCTTGCTGGAAAAATTAAATCTCTCGAGGAGAGAAATGGTGCCGTTGTTGAAATCCGCGAATTGCTTGAAGAAAAGATGTTTCTTGATACGGAATTGGAGAAAATTAGAGGTCGAAACGAATGACTGAGCTTCAGGCAGAGCCTTCAGTAGTTAAATTGCTTGAATACGGAAAAAAGAAAAAGACCTTGAGTTATGATGAGGTTACCGACTTTCTTCCGGAAGAAATAGTGAATTCTGAAAAAATAGAGGAAGTTTTTGCTATCCTTGAGAAGCATAAGATAGTTCTTCAGGAAGAAGGACTTGAGATGGATGATGACGCTGAAGAAGATGGGGAGGAAGAGGGCGGTGATGGTGTAGCGGAGGCAGCCGGAGAACCCGCGGCGGAGCCGGAACAGAAACCTCAAAAGAAAAAAAGGATAGTAACAAACCAAAAAGACGCGTCTATCGATGATCCAATCAGATTATATTTGAGGGAAATCGGTAAAGAGAACCTGCTCACGGCAGAACAGGAAGTAACCCTGTCCAAACAAATGGAAGACGGGGAAAATATTATAAAGAAGGTTATCAAGAACTCCGGA
>JABGPX010000526.1 GCA_018644745.1 Spirochaetales bacterium | reverse complement strand
ACGCAACTTTTGATCATCACCACGCTTCGCCACGGAGGAGGTTACTCGTTCCGACTGTATTGATTGATATTGCAGCCGGGCTATATCTGTATTAATCACCTGGAGCTCCTACATAATGATCAAACGGCCGTACAAGGCACCAGCCTGCTCGATTCCTTTTAGTATCTCAATTATATTATCGGTTTTTAACCCGGCACCTTGAAGCAAACTGACAAGTTCATCCACCGTCGGTATGTCAGGAAAAGAGAGGATTTCCTGCGGAGCCTCCGAACTGCGGCGCGATGGCTGTGCGCCTATCTCTATTTTGGTTCCCCGATATGTAATAGCTACTTGCCCGATCTTTACATTTCTACCCACTACAACGATTCCGGTTCGCGGGTTAACCACCACCCTTGCTATGGTATCCGGAACAACCGTGAGTTCTTCAACTTTCGATATAAATACCACCGGGTCGTTTTGAGCATCCTCCGGTAAAGAAATTTGTATCATTGAAGCATCAACCGCGATTACGGTTTCATCCGGAAATTCTTCTTTGAGCATTTCCGCGATCCTCGAGGCGGTCGTAAAATCAGGATCTCGAAGAAGGATCGATATACGGTCATCCTCAAGAAACGAGGAGATCACTTCTCTCTCTACAATCGCGCCTCCGGGGATTGTGCTCACAGTCCCGGGCCCTGACGCTACTACAGGAGCGCTTACCTGCCCCTGAGCCACCGCGTATGTTATACCATCTGCGGCTTTCAAAGGTGTCTGCAGCAACACTCCGCTCTGAAGGCTCTTAGCGTCTCCGATACTTGATACATGGATAGTTATTCTGTCGCCGGGCCTCATAAATGCAGGAACATCCGCGGTGATCATTACCACGGCGGTATTCTTACTTTTCAGATCTTCTGAAGCAATTGAAATCGAGAAAGATGAAAGAAGATTAGAAAGCACATTTTTTAGTAATTCGGAATTTGAGCTGTCTCCTTTTCCTTCGAGCCCGGTGACCAGTCCGAATCCAACAAGCTGATTCTCCCGCACGCCTTGCAGGTATGCAATATCCTTTAACCTGACCTGCATTCCATCCTGAGCCGCAGCCCCGATTGCTATTGCCGCAAGAAGCAGGACCAGTATTATTGTTCTCTTAGTATTCAATCCTTGCCTCCGAAGGCCCGGTTATAACCGCCGTTATTTCCTTGTCAGTCTCAGTAATTTTCACGCGTATTTTCTCTGCCAACTTTCCATTCTCCAAAGCTTTTGCCTGCAATTCCATTTGAATCGACCCGGATACCATCCAGAGCGTAAGGTTATCACCATTTGATACAATATTCCTTCTGGTAATCGCTGAAGGGAAAAGACCTGAAGGTGCACTGCCTGCGGGCTGATCGGTGTACTTTTCTATCTCGACTTGATGATCAGAAAAGGGCTTTTCAACATTAATGCTGACAGGAGCCCGACGATAACTTGGGTCTCCCGAATTACGATATAAAATACGATACACGGGATCTTCGCTCAAAGAATCTCCGGCGAAATAGAAGTCGATGTTCTTCTCTTCATTAATAGACGGCAATAGCCCTTCAGGAATTACTTGAATAGAACACCCGGCAAGCAAGGGCTGACTCTCCAGGAATTCAAGCACCTTCATCAAAAAACCTGACTCGTCCTCTCCTGAAAACGCGCGAGGTATTATCATCGTCGGACCGCCGACATACACATAAGAGTCATCGAGCAATACATTGAGGTTTGTAATAATCTCTTCCGGCTGGACGATTGATGGATAGCGAAAGGAAAGACTCGTCTCGGTTAAAGCGGCCGTATTTACTGCATCATCACCATGTACTACAGCTAAATCGCCAACGGTAATAATCTCATCATCGAGGGTAACCACAGCTTTACCATAAAGGTCTAAAGAAAAAGCCGCTCCGGCTGTCAGCAATAAAACTGGAAGCAGGAGCAGGCGGCGGAGCGGCCTATATTTTGTATATTGGGTGTCGGTCATACGTTTAGGTTAAACGGCCCGACGGCCGAACAACACTCCTTACCGCTTGAGATTATTTGCGATCCCGAGCATGGTGTCGGATGTTTGTATTGCTTTGGAATTAAGTTCATACGCCCGCTGCGCGACAATCATATTCACCATTTCATTCACCACCGACACATTAGACATTTCGAGAAATTTATGGGCAATTTTACCCATGCCGTCAAAGCCAGGACGTCCGGTTATTGCGTCACCGGATGCGTTGGTAATTTTAAAAGCATTTTCGCCAATCGCCTGCAGCCCGGCAGGATTGGTAAACCTGAATAGCTCCATCTGCCCTACATCCACAGGATCGTCGCTGCCGGCTACTTTAACCGTTATTCGTCCGTCCTGAGAAACAGAAACACTCTCCCTCACGAAGTCCTCCGGCAGTACGACCTCCGGCATGACACGATAGCCGTTCGAAGTAACAAGCTGACCGTCGCTGTCGATCTTGAAGCTTCCGTCTCTGGTATATCCGTATGTTCCATCTATCAGCAAAGTTCGGAAAAATCCCTCACCTTGAATCGCCATATCGGATACGACGCCGGTTTGCTGGAGGGCGCCCTGGGTAAACATCTTCTGGGTTGATGATACACGGACACCATGTCCCACCTGAATTCCGGTAGGCACGACGGTAAGCTCGGTCGCCGGGGTACCGGCTATTCTTCGATTCTGGTAGAGAAGATCCTCAAAATCCGCGCGGTTCTTCTTAAATCCGGTTGTGTTCACATTTGACAGATTGTGGGAAATCGTGTCGATGTTAAACTGCTGTCCGGTCATGCCGGACGCGGCTGTCCACAATGCTCGCATCATACTTCAATACCTCTCTATACTCGTATCGCTTCGTTGATTAATTTGCCGGTAATATCATCTTGAGTCTGAATTGTTTTCTGATTGGCTTCGTATGCTCTGTTAACTTCAATAAGATTTACCATTTCTCTTACCGGATTCACATTCGAGGCTTCGAGAAAGCCCTGATACACTTTCGGCCTCTGGCTATCCAGCAGATTCCGGGCATCACCAGATTCATCGGTAGACATCCAGAGAGAATTGCCCTGCTTTTTGAGATAACGGTCTCGGGAAAACTCTACAATTCGAAGAGTGTCTACGAGCTCCATGCTTTCCCATTCATTTTCTTCGATTGATACCATCCGCTGAGGGTCGCCGGACAGCGCGCCATTCTGAAACACACGGCCTTGAGCATCGATAACAAAATTATTCTTCTTGATTTTGATCGGACCATTCTCTCCCAGAACCGGCATACCCTCTTTCGTAAGCAGCATGCCCTCTTTTCCGAGAACAAATGTGCCATTACGGGTAAACCGTTCACCGTGCTGGGTATCGATTGCAAAAAAACCCTCACCATCAAGAGCCAGATCGAAGGGATTGTTTGTCTCCTTCAATGCTCCCTGGGTGAAAACGGTATAAAGCTCATTGAACTCCACACCGGTGCCGAGGGTTCCCGCGATTGGTCCGGTTTCGACCGACCCAAATGGGAATTTGTACGTTCCGTTGTCATTAACCCGATGGATAAGCATCTCAGGAAACGCCTTGCTTATAGATGTATCCCGCTTGTAGCCCGTAACATCCACATTAGCAAGATTATTCGAAAGTGCATCCATCCGATGCATCTGGGCTACCATTCCGCTGGCGCCCGTGTATATTCCTCGCAGCATACCGCCTCCGGGAGTTTTTCTATTTAGATTATCGGCGCGAAAACAGGACTCATGAACGGTCTTTCCCAGGTTCAAGTCCGAGAAGCAACACTTGGTGAAACTCGGTAGACCCAATGGGAGAAACTCTGCGATTGGGTGGAATGAAGGAGTAGAAAAGGCGACGTCCTCGGGGTACTGTGTGTTTACCACAAACCCACAACCCAAGGAGCCGCCCGCATGCAGTCTACTACCAATTCCGCCAGATCGTACAGAGTCCTCACGCAAGAGGAACGCGAGGAGATCATGATCGGAGTGCGGCGAAACGAGAGTGCCCGCAGTATTGCCAACCGTCTGGAACGAAATGTTTCGGTAATTTCTCGAGAACTAAAGAATAACAGCACTGAAGACTTCCGCTATCAGGCCTACTGGGCGCAGAAGCGTTCTGAGAGGCGCCGGTGTAAAAGTCGGCAACGCGAGCGTATTGCCGATCAGTATACTCGCCAGTATATGCATGAGAAACTTCGCCTCGGGTGGAGCCCCGAACAGATCGCCGGGAGGATCTGTCTTGATATGCCAGGCAAGCGCCTTAGCTATGAGACGATCTACCAGTATGTGTTCAAAAAGGACCGTTCACTGACTAAATATCTGGTCTGTGGGCGCAAAAACCGCCGAAAACGGATACACAAGCGCGGCAAACGTATTCTCATTCCCCATCGAACCGGCATAGAGAAACGCCCTGAGAAGGTCAATAAACGCGAAGAGCTCGGCCATTGGGAGGCTGACACCGCCGTGAGCAGGCAGAGCAAAGAGGCTCTCATGGTGCTCCAAGAGCGCACGATGGGTCTCACGCTACTTCAGAAGCTGCCCCGCTGTGCTCCAAAGGAAATGAACTCCGCACTTATTGCACGGCTTGAGAGCTTCCCTGAGACGATGCGCCGTACCGTCACCTTCGACAACGGCCAGGAAAACCGTCATCATAACCAATTATGCGACGAACTCAAGATCAAGACATTTTTCTGCAACCCATATAGCTCATGGGAAAAGGGAAGTGTTGAAAATGCCGTCGGACTCACCCGCAGAGAATGGCCGAAAAAAACCAACTACGCTTTGATCTCTGATGAAGAAATTGCTACACTCGAACATCGGTTGAACACACGACCGAGGAAACGTCTTGGCTACCGCACACCGCTTGAACTTCTCGCAAGTGTTGCATTGAGTCCTTGAACGCGGGTTTTAAGCCAATTATTTCTTTACCAAGAAAGAATTTAGCGAAAAATGGCAGCTACCGGCATATGTATCCAGGCTTGATTATTTTTCCTGCAATGGTATATGGTACATCGAAAGTTTCCAAATAACGGAAATGTGCCAGGATAGCTCAGTGGTAGAGCAGCTCACTCGTAATGAGCAGGTCAAGGGTTCAAGTCCCTTTTCTGGCTAGAAATGGCGTTCCTAAAGCGCCGAAAAACGCTATATAGCGTGCTTTTAGAGTTCAAATTACTAAAACACCACCAGTAGGTGCCGACACGATGCCTTTGCTACTTTACAATCACTTTACAGCTTCGCATCAAAATCGCTCAATCGGAAGTGAGCAAGGCTCAAATTGGTTATCTGGATAAAGGCAGCAACAAGTTTTTGCCCTTATCTTTCGGGTTCGAGCCAAAGACCCCGAG
>JABGPX010000725.1 GCA_018644745.1 Spirochaetales bacterium | reverse complement strand
CTGAAGCTCGTTCCCGCGCGCCGGAGACGAGAAAAGCAGATGTGGCCGCCGAAGCGCTGCGCCAGGGCTTGATAAACGAATCCTTTAGTGCGTCCGACAGAAGCGTCCTGGGCCGTTTGCGTCAGCGTTCAATGGAGATGATTATTGAATACGGACCGGCGGAAACAGAGAGTGTTGAGTATCTCGAGGAGATAATGTACCGGAATTTCGATATTAACGAGCAGCTCACCGCAATTGCTGTGCTCGAATCCGACGGCGGTGCAGAAGCGGTCCAAACCCTCATACGTTTTCTGAAGGTGCAGAATGAGCGGCAGCTTTCAGGTCTTACCCCTGCGGACCATCGCCTGATACGCAGCACGATTCAATCACTAGGAGCAATTGGGGACTCTGCCGGATTTGAAGAGCTTACAGCCGTAAGAATATCAAACTGGCCATCCGCTATTGTCAGAGAAGCATCTGACGCACTGGAGAAACTGAAATAGGATGGTACTGTGATGCACAGATTAAATGTTTGCTATTGGATGTCCATATTTCGGATGATCTTCATCAGAGCTGCTCGCGGCGCATCCGACATTCTGCACATCGGCAGTCGATAGGTTTCTTCGATAAAACCGAGCTCTGCCATAGCTGCTTTAACAGGAATAGGATTTGTTTCGAGAAAGAGTGCCTGAAATAGGGGAAGCAGACGGTAGTGAATTTCTCTGGCTTTTATAAAATCTCCATCTAGTGCGCTGGCGATCATTTCAGACATTTCCGAGGGAATTAAGTTGCTTGCAACCGAAACGACTCCGGTGCCGCCGAGTGCGATAATCGGAATTGCGAGATTATCATCACCGGATACGATGTCGAGTGAACTTGGTGCTCTCATGACAAGATCGGTCACCTGGAGCATGTCTCCGCTGGATTCCTTTACTCCCTGGACTCCGGAAAGCTCAGCTATTCTCAGCATAGTCTCGTTGTCGATATTCTTCGCCGTGCGGGAAACGATATTATAAACGACGATAGGGATATCCACCGCGTCAGCGACCGCTGCGAAATGCTGATAGTAACCTTCGGGAGTAGGCTTGTTATAATATGGTGCAACCTGTAGCGACGCGTCGGCACCCACTTTCTCCGCTTGCACAGTCATCTCAACCGCCTCGCGTGTGCTGTTTGAGCCTGTTCCTGCGATTACCGGAACTCTGCCGGCTGCCTGGTTAACAACAATCTCAACTACTTTGATATTTTCTTTATGGTCTACCGTTGGGCTTTCACCGGTTGTGCCCATCGGCACAAGGCCTGAAACCCCGTATTCTATCTGCCTGTCAACTATATTCCTGAGAGCTTTCTCGTCTAGTTCTCCGTCTTGGGTAAACGGGGTAACCAGCGCAGTATACACACCCTTGAAATTCATGCATTTTCTCCTTCGCCTATAATGCTTGTAATAAAGTTATCTATCGTATAAACGCCGGACTTTTTCTGGAGCCACTCGGCAGCCAACACCGCCCCGTGAGCGAATCCCGTCCGATTTCGTGCGGAATGGCGAAGCTCGATGGTATCGGCGGTCGAATCTATAAGCACCGTATGAATGCCGGGAATTGTCCCTCCTCGAACAGAGGCTACGTGCAATTCATTCTGTTCAGGACGGCGATCGAGTTTTTCAGTAACAATGCTCGTTTTACCCTGGTGAGCTTTTAGGATTCGGTCCGCTGTCGTCAGAGCGGTTCCGGAGGGAGAATCCTTTTTATTCTGGTGATGGACTTCATATGTCATAATGTCATATTCCGGAAGGCCGGAGATTGCAGAAGCAGCTTTTTCTACCAGGTTAAAGAAAATATTTGCCCCAATGCTGAAATTTGATCCATGAATGCACGCGGCGCTGCGCGAGCCGCTGCGCGCGCCGCTGCCCGAGCGTCGCTGTGCAAAAAGCGATGATACTTCAGGTAAGTCCGATTCCCATCCGGTTGTTCCAATTACAGCCTTGATACCGTGCTCAGCGTAGAATTTCGCATTTGCGAGGACACCCGATGCTAGAGAAAATTCGATAGCTGTATCGGCCTGTTCAAGCAGGTTATGATTGAGCTCAGCGGAATCCGCATCCGGCGCGACAGGGTCGATCCGGGCTACAATCGAGTGATTTTTTTGGGCTAGCACTCTTTCGATCTCGTGACCCATGCTGCCGTAACCGATGATAATAACCTTCATACCGGCATCATAGAATGCGGAACGAAATGGTGCAACCAGCGTGGTCTGCCGCCCCGGATAGATAGTTCTCTCTTGAGCCTTGATCCTGACCGGTGTATTATCTGCTTCATGAAAATAGGGATCTATGGACTTGGCCGGTTTGGATCTTTCTGGTCTTCGTGCCTTGCAAAGAAATTCGATGTGTATTGTTATTCGAGGAATGCGCAGAGGACCGCTGGCGTCGGCGCCGAAAAAGCCGACGAACAGACAGTTCTAAACTGCGACGTGATATTTCTCTGCGTCGCAATCTCTGCGATGGACGATGTGTTGCGTCGGATAGGACCAATGATTCTTGAAGGAAAGACTGTCATTGATACCTGTTCGGTCAAGGTGCATCCTATCAAGGCAATGGAGCGGAACCTAGCGGCCGGGATTTCTATAATTGGCACCCATCCAATGTTCGGCCCGGACTCCGGTAAAAATGGTATTGCCGGTTTGCCTATGGTTTACTGCCCTGTTCGAGCTCAAGAAGAGGTTTCAGCATTTTGGAGAGACGCATTCGTGGATATGGGTCTGAAGGTATATGATCTATTACCGGAAGAGCATGATCGCGAAGCAGCCTATACCCAGGGTGTCACCCACTTTATGGGTCGCGTGCTGGACGATCTTAAACTTGAACCGAGCCGCATCGGTACCCTCGGTTATTCAAAGCTGTTAGAAATAATCGAGCAAACCTGCAACGATCCGTTTCAGCTTTTTGTGGATCTTCAAAAATTTAATCCTTTTACAGGGGAAATGCGGAAGAAGCTCGGCTCTTCCCTCCAAAAAATGCAGGACCAGCTTGGGTCAGGTTGATCAGTTCATAAGGGATTCTCATATCCATAATTACTGTTAGATCAACCCTCTTACTTGACAGTCCATATCCCCGGAGATAGAGTTTACCCACTGATTTTCAGCTATGGAGCATACATGACCGAGTTACGCATCAAGTCAATCGAAGAAGCGGATATCGATACGATCCTCGCTCAGGATATAGATTTCACCGGAGATCTATCTTTTAATAAACCTCTCATGATCAAAGGAAAATTTAGCGGTCAGATCAAGGCATCCGGAGACCTGTATATCGGTGATAAGGCGTTTGTCGAAGCACGGGTCGAGGCGAATGTTGTGTCCCTAAAGGGGCGCATAAAAGGGAATATTTACGCGAGGTCGCGGGTAGAGCTCTTTTCGACATCTACGGTCGACGGCGATATTACGGCGCCGGATATAATCATGGAGAGCGGTTGTCGGTTTAACGGCATTTGCAAGATGATGTCCCCCGAGGGATTGTCTCAAGATGGAGAGTAGAAAGATGAAAAAACGCGGTATCCTTCTCGCAGTGCTGTCTTGTATCCTCGCTTCCGCCCTTCCCGCGCAGAATCGTCCTGACGCCCTCGCCAGCTACCGGGCCGGCGACTACGAAAGAGCAATTGAAATATGTCTCGAAGAAATCGAAGCACTTCCGAGAAGCCGGGATTCTTATGCTGTTCTCGGCTGGAGTCTCATCAATCTCCAGAGATACGAAGATGCGCTCACTCGAGGAAATGAAGCATATCAGTTTGCACCGAACGATCCGAGGATAATTGAAATACTAGGTGAGGCTAACTTTTTTCTTGGGCAGAATCTTGACGCGCTGCGTTATTTTGAGCGCTACGCAGTCTTGGCCGATACAGGCGATCGAATTGATAGGATCTACTACTTTATGGGCGAAATTTTTATTCGGCTGGGTGAGTTCCATCATGCGGATATTGCCTTTTCAACGGCGCTCTACCATTCTCCTAATTTTTCATCGTGGTGGGGACGCCTCGGATATGCCAGAGAAATGGCAAAGGACTACGCCAATTCTCTTGAAGCGTATGACAACGCGCTTGCTCTTAATCCCAATCTGCTGGAAGCGGATCGAGGGAGAAAAAGGGTTCAGTCCGCGATGCAGCAGTAGATCGATTTTCTAGTGTATTACTCAGGTTTGTTTTTTAACATCCATTGGGGTATACTAGTTGGCAGTAAAAGTAAGAAAAAATCTGTATTTATAGAGAGGAACATATGAAAAGAACATTGATGCTCCTGTTGATTGCCGGAGTCGCATTTCTCTTCCTTGGATGTATGGAATTGTTCACCGCGAACCTTTTCTCATCTGTGGATACTCCCATAACTCCAGCGGCAGCGGATCTTGATGACATGGAAGATGCTGCGCTCATCGCCACTATCGAGAATCTTGTACAATCGGACTCCTTTTATGATGATTTGGCAGCCGACGAAACCGGAGAATTGAAAACCGCCGTAATAGATAACCTTACCGCTATTTATGAGGCTTATGAAGCAGCTTCCGCGGAAGAGCAGACACCGGCGGCACAGCAGCAGGCCCTTGACGCGGCGGTTCTCATTGCCGAGGTAGAGTTGAACAGCACGCAAGCGGGTGAGGTGGTGGATAATTTCGTCACTGTGGCCACCACTTTTATCGATACCCCTCCGGACGTTTCAACTCCTGATGGTGTTGACAGTCTTGTCCAGACAGTTCTTGGTGATGTTTTCGCTGATGTGACGGATTCGGATTCTTTCAACGCGACGATAAGCGCCCTGCTTGAGGCCGCCGACTCGTATACCTTTTTTGGAGAGAACCTGGATACGGATACAACCACTCCGGAGCTTGATATACCTGCCGATTCAAGTGCCGGTGCCGTTGCACAGGATGCGGTAGTCGCACTCTTGGTATTTGAAGTATTAACCAATTCAGGCGGAACCCTAACTCAAGCAGAGCTCGAGGATGTCGTAATCAATGACGCGCCATTTCCAGCTGATTTTGCAGTTACTGGAAATCCCCTTGAAGATAATACGGCCCTAGCAAATGTTCTCGATGCGTCGGGCTTGGGCGGACTATTTGAAGGAGGAGCTACTCTATGAAGCGAATCTTATTCATTGCAGCAGTAATACTTCTCTGCGTTACATCAGTATACTCTCAAACAACAAAGGTTTATGAGCCCGCATTCATGCCCCAGAGCGCCGAGATTATGGCTCAGGGCGGTTCGTTTACCGCAAATGCCGAAGGCTTTTATTCTCTATTTACCAATCCTGCTGCTTTCGGCCGTGGGAAACCATCACTTACCATTCTAACAGCGATGCCATGGCT
>JABGPX010000238.1 GCA_018644745.1 Spirochaetales bacterium | reverse complement strand
CGCGAGCTCGTAGATTTCTTGAAGCCTTTCGCCAAGAGAATTACCGTGAACCTGCTGCCTTATCACTATCTGTATTCCGGTAAAGCTGAGCAGCTCTCAGTTTTTCCAACCGACTTCGGTAAATTGGATGACCAACTTATCTCCTCCCTCACCGCCGAGTTGAATCAAAACGGAATCAGAGTTGAGGTGCCTTCAGCGCCACTTCGCCGTCGGGATATTACCGAGAAAAATCCCTTGCCACCGGAATCCGAGTACTTACATGAGCCTCCGCCGATGAATGAGAGAATGCGAGTGCTCTCGGAGAGACGAGATAGGATCGATCGCGAACACGGCAGGGTTATTTTTGCAGTAAGTTCGGACATTGCTCTAGGGCAAGCTTCCAGCAGACCCGCGGCTATTTCAAGCGACGGACTTGTTGCCCTTGGTGACCAGTCTACGGTTGTACGTATAGAAGCTCCGTTTCCGGGTATTTTGCCTTCGGGAGACACCGGAATTCTGTACAATCCGATGAACAAAGCGCTGGACTACAAAGCGCTGCTCGATGCGAGCCCGGCGGAAGTGTATCCGGGGGAAACCATCGTCGGCGAGTTCCATTGGGACTTGATGGAACTCCGGCCGCGGCTTTTCCCTGAGTCTGCGGAATTGGAGATGATATCGGACGAAGCTTCCGCTCTCGGCGCCGGCGGTTACCCCGTGACTCATACCTGTGCGGATCTCTCCCTAGGAATTGATATGGGCTGGGGGGGGATACATGGCAAAATCGTCTCATCCCTCGAGAATCACCGGAGAGAAGGGAGGAATGAAAGGGCTGATTACCTTGAATCTCAAAAGGTAGTGTGCGAGGCGATTATTCGATTTATTGAAAAGCACGCTGCGATAGCTCATAACCTTTCCTTAGAAGCACCTGACCCGGAACAATGCAAACGTTATCAGACTGTGGCACTGGCATGTGCCAATATAACACGAAAGCCGCCCGGTACTTTTCATGAGGGCGTGCAGTGGTTGTGGTTCTTCATGATGGCAGAGAGAATGGACTGCGGGGGCAATGGTTATGGCCGTCTGGATCAGTATCTTTTTCCTCTCTACGAAAAAGATGTAGCGGCGGGAGTTCTGACAAAAACCGGAGCAAGGGAGCTTATTGCTGAATTGTTTCTGAAAAACGGAACGTTTTTCTCTTTGGGTGGTCGGCTCAGAGATGGTTCGGACGCTACCAACGAATTGAGCTGGATCTGCCTCGAGGCGTATGACATGATCGGCGGCATGATGATGCTTGGAGCGATGTGGCATGGCGACGTCGATGCCAAATTTATTAAATACGCTGGGGCCATAATGGCGCGTCACGGAAACGGGAGTGTCGCGTTAGTAAACCAGGATGTCTTGAGGGATAGTGAAATTCGCTACGGTGTCGCGCCTCAAGATGCCTGGAATACGGCATATTCAGGCTGTTTCTGGTACTGCGTTCCAGGCAAAGAGTGGTGCAGCCATGATACCCTCTCACTGAGCGGAATCAAATGCTTTATGAATGCTCTTGAGGAAGGCTTCAGTGCCGGAATAAACAGCATGTCTGATGTGTGGACGCTCTATGACAAGCACGTTGATCTTGCTGTTCAGGCTCTTAAGCGCCAGACCGACTGGCAATTTGAGCAGATACCTATGGTTTGGCCTGAATTTATTACCAGTTTGCTGACCCATGGCTGTATCGAATCCGGACGAGACATTAGTGACTGCGGTGTCAGCTATAATACATCGGTCGTTCAGTTCTCCGGCCTGGCAAACATTGCCGATTCGATGATCGCTATTCAAAAATGTGTCTTCGAAGATCAACTTTTCGACATTGAAACCCTTCGGAAAGCCCTTTCCGTCAATTTTGAAGGATTCGAGAGGATACGGCAGAATCTCCTCAACTGCCCGAAGTTCGGCGATGACGAAGAAGAAGTTACCTCGGTTGCTGCCAGAATAACGGATCATTATCGAAGCGCACTCTCCCGTTATCGTAATTGCAAGGGTTTCCGCTATCGTCCGGCTTTCTTTTCCTGGGCCGGTCATGCATATGCCGAGACAATCCTCGGAGCAACACCTGACGGCCGGAGAAAGGAGCAGCCTATTGCTCAGGGAGCAAATCCATCTCACCATCAGGGCGCTAAAGGAGTTACTGCAATGGCCAATTCCGTCAGCGTCGCTGACTTTAGCAAGAACGCAGGCGGGCAATTACAGCTTGAGTTTGATCCTTCATTTTTAGACGTGTCCGATCCAGGCCTCATTGTCTCGGGTTTGGCAAAAGGGTATTTCGAAAAAGACGGCCCCCTGGTTCTGCTCAACGTTGTTTCAGCTGAGACTCTCAGAAATGCCGTTGAATCACCTGAGGAATACGGGCATATCGTCGTGCGGGTAACGGGTTTCGCGGCTCATTTCGTGCAGCTTGACAGGAAGATCCAGGAAGAGATAATCAGCAGGACCCGCTATACTGCCACCACATAAAGCAATTTCTTATGCTGCCGGCAGCTTCCCTTGACAGTTGGTTAGACCGCGTGATATGGTTACGCAAGCGTTTGCGTTGATGCGGCAATGCGCTAAATGTGCAGCAGGGGGATACCCGTGAATCCAGGTGTTACAGTTGGCCTTTGCCCGATCGGTAAATTTGTTTTCTCAAATGATGATGCAATCAAATACAAGAAAGCGATACAACGAAAGCTCAAGGAGCAATCGATATCCTTTATTGATCTCGATGACATATTAGAGGACGGACTCGTAAAAGATCAAAGCCATGTCAACGCCGTTGTGGATTACTTCAGCGGTTGTATTGACGCGCTGTTTGTTCCTCACTGCAACTTCGGAACCGAAGGGGCGGTCGGCATGATAGCACACAAACTCGGTGTTCCAGTACTGCTCTGGGGGCCAAGAGATGAGTCTCCCCTTGAAGACGGTTCGAGGCTTCGTGATTCTCTTTGCGGGATGTTTGCATCAAGCAAAGTCCTTGGAAAGCTGAAAGTACCTTTTACCTATATCGAAAACTGCTCCTTGGATGATCAGCTATTTTCCGATGGCCTAGCCAAATTTGTTGGTGCGGCCGGAGTAGTGAAATCCCTGCGAAATATGCGTATCGGTCAGTTGGGTGTTCGCATAGATTTCTTCTGGACAACCATTGTAAATGAAAGTGAACTCCTGGAGAATTTCGGCATTGAGGTGCAGCCCTTCGATATGTGTGAGCTTGTTGGAAAGGTAAAGGAGAGAGCCGCCGCCGAAAACACCGCATATGATGATGAGGTAGAGTCAATAAAAGAGTGGTTGTCTACCCAATACATCAAGGACCGTGATATCCGAGTTGCTCTCGCATACCGAGATGAATTACTTGACGCTGCCCGTGTATTTGGCCTTAGCGGCTTTTCGATTCAGAGTTTCGACTATCTACAGACCGAGTTAGGGCCGGGAAGCGCATTGGGTGATGCCCTAGTCCAAGAAGTCTTCCCGATTGCCCCGGAATCCGACATACATGGAGCGATAGGAGCTGTCATGCTCGCCTCCGCGACTCAAGGTGTCGATCCGATCTTTTCGCCGGAATTCACTATAAGGCATCCAAGCAACGACAATGCTATACTCTTGTGGCACGCATCCGCGCCGCCTTCTCTCAGAAGCCCGGCTGACAGCATTGTGGAAATACTGCCTCCCTGGATTTTAAAGGATTTGCCGGCGACTAGCCTTCAGTATCGTCTCAAGAACGGTCCCTTAACTATTTGCCGATTTGACGGAGACACTGGAAACTACGTTCTAGGACTGGGAGAGGGTAAAACTGTGGATGGACCTGCCACAAGAGAAATCTACACCTGGATGGAAGTTGATAATTGGCCGGTTTGGGAGCGGAAGATCATCGAGGGGCCGTATATCCATCATTGCGCCGCCGCATACGATCACTGCGCCGATGTATTAGAAGAAGCGTGCAAATATATTCCCGGCCTCAAGTCTGATCGTTTTGACGAGCAGGTTCAAATTTCTTGAGAAAGCCGCTTTCTTTTTTCAAGGTAGTAAAGGTAGTTGCTAAGTGAAACGTCATCAGGCACTCCATGATCTACTAAGGGGATAAAACCTCCAGTTTTAACCGCTGGTTCTACCCGGGCCAATTCGGCATCTATTGTAATTGTACCGCCAGCGAGCGCGCGTTTGTCGACGTTGCCCCACATCACAATTTCCTGGCCATATTCCTTCCTTAATTTGTTGGCGTCCATTCCCGCGGCTACCTCCAAAGGGTAGAATCCTCTTACGCCGCCTTCGATCCAGAATGGTATCAGCTCCTCTATATTGCCGTCGCAATCAACCCAGGATAACTCGACTCCGTTACTTCTTAGAAATGATGTGACTTTTTTGTAGTTAGGGAGAAGGAACTCCTTAAACATTGCTGGAGAGATAAGAGGACCGGTTTTATAACACATGTCTTCCCAAAACATCGCAAAATCTACTCGTACTTCGCGAAGAGCTTTGCTGAGTACTTTGATGTAAAATTCCCCAAGATATTCCATGATATCACCAACCAGATTTGGATCGTCGTAGAACATGACGCTCAAATTTTCAACCCCCACCCAATCGCGCAGAAACCCGTAAAAGCTGCCGCCGTCGATGCTGATTGGTATTGTTTGGGCAGCTAATTTTCCCTTTTGATCATTCCATTGTTCTAGTGACGGATATCTTGTCGGCTCGACCGGATCAAGGCGCTCGTCTCTGAATTGCTCCCAGTCATCTCTCCTTTTGATCGGGAAATCTAAGAACTGCTCCGAGGTTAGTGAACTCTGTTTTGTCTTGAAGCGCCTGGTTATGCAGCCGACATCATTTCTGCTGATTATGTATTTATCGGTTTCTTCAATAAGCAGCCGATCAAACGCCGGACATACGCCGATATCTACGGGCACTCGAGAGGTGCCCCAAAATGCCGAATAAATACCGTCAAAATCGAAGTATTGCGAAAACCACTCAACCTGCTCGACATCACCCAGCTTGTCATTAGCGGGTTTCATCCCTTCGCTAATCCAACGATCATATGGGCCGAGCCAGTCACCCCAAAACGGGATGTAATCTACCTGTTCGAAACGCATTACACGCCAGAACCTTTCTCTGCTGTCCATTTAGCACCTCCTAGAGGATCGAGTTACCGACTTCGGCAATCCAGTTTCGTGTCCATTCCACGGTTTCCAGACCGAGATCACAGATATTGGTTCCTAGGAAAATCATATCGGTGATCCTTCCTTCTTCGAGCCATTCACGGCCCAGATCGCACTGATACTTCATGCTGCTGACAGGTAGAGGACCTTTTGTACCGCCAAAGTCCCACATATAACACCCGAGC
>JABGPX010000197.1 GCA_018644745.1 Spirochaetales bacterium | reverse complement strand
CTAAATAGAACCGGTGGCGTTTCTCGACTATGTACAGATATACCGGATCCTCCGCCGCAATATCCATGAGTACCTGCTCGACGCCGCGGCCGTACGCTATATTGTTTATAAAATCCTGCACGCTAAAGCTGCCGGTAAAAAGAGCCGCGCCGGGATGCTTCGAGCAGAGTTCCGGCATCGAATCATAGTCGTACCAGTCCGGATCCGGCCAATCAAAATGCTCTGCATCTTCTATCGTTCCCCAGCCGGCATACGGGGAGTTCACCGACTCCATGTAATCGCCATACTCATTCGCGGTGGGTTTCTTTAGTACCCCCCATATATTCATCACAGAGCCGTCGTTGAAATCCGGAAGAGTTGGGCCGATGTACGGCGGATTTATGTATCGGATATCCGCTCCGAGACAAGAGCGGACAGCGTCATCCCCTCGTACACCAAAATGCAATTCCAGCCTGTTATGAATTTCCGGAGTGGAAAAATAATCTACCGGCGTGTGATCAGGCTGGCTGAACGCAAACGCCGCTTTAACTCGTTCCTTCGATGTCATTGTGGTGCCCATAGCTTCCTCCCGGGAAAGAGAAGGTGATACACTCTCATTATGTCGGAAATGTATGAAATATATAAGAAACATGCCGAGCAGTATGACGAATTGGTGAGAGCCGAGGATTATCAGAATAACCTTCGAAGCCTTCTCCACGAAGCCATAGACTGGAGAAAGCTGTCGGTAATCGAGGCAGGGGTCGGAACCGGAAGAGTAACCCGGCTTTACATCGACCAGGTCGACTCCGCGATATGCTGCGATCGGTCACCCCACATGCTCTCCTTCGCACAGCATGCCCTTGCGGCTCACGCTGACAAATTGCGATTCCTTGAAGCGGATAACAAAGAGTTTCCTGCAATCGACGGCAGGTTTGACGTGTTCATCGAGGGCTGGAGCTTTGGTCACTCGGCATCCGATTGCCCAGCGATCGACGAGGTACCTGATATGACAGTACGGCTTGTCCACAACGCCTGCAAGAATATCAAACCCGGTGGATACGTAATACTTCTTGAAACTCTCGGAACAAACACGGAGTCACCTGGCGCTCCTCATGAAAAGCTAAACCGATATTATACAGAACTCGAGAATCGTTTTGGTTTTGATCGGAAGATGATCAGAACTGATTATAAATTTGTATCTGTCGATGAAGCGGTTCGAGTGATGGGGTTCTTCTTCGGCGAAAAAATGGCACACGCAGTCCGCGCAGGCAATCGTACCATCATTCCTGAATGGACCGGCATGTGGATGAAGATGGTCTGATCTGTTGGTAAAAGCCTATCGATAAAGCCAGTCAATATCGACAATTGTTGCTTCTAAAGACATCAGATTACTTCCCCATTTACCCGGGGGGACCGGATCATCCATAGGCGAGGTGAAATACGTAATAAACGCGGTGCCGGCCGAAGTGAATACACATGCGGGATTCGAAATTTGAAGAGTCGGGTCGTCTATCAGGTTTTTCCGACACTCCCAGGTTTCGCCGCAATCACGGGAAATTGCTGCGGTAAGAGGCGTTCTTTTGCCAAAATGGGATACAAAACCAGGATCATACTCGCTGTTATTCCAAATGAGGATGAGATCGCCGGAACCGGGGATAGTTTTTATAACCGGCATGGATTCCGGTGAACTCAAGCCGGTGGATTGAGCCTTTGACCAGGATTCTCCACGATCGAATGAGCTGGAGAGAAATACTGAACCGAGATCATTACGAACCGCCATTACCAGCCGGCCATCGGATGCCTCTGCAATATGGGCTTCCATGGATCCCCGTAGGGGCAGTCGGATCCAATCCGGTGACTCTGTCCAGGTATAACCGTTATCATCAGAAAAAAGACATCCAGAAGATGAAACACCCGTGGGAGGGGTACACCAGACAGGCATGCGCTCCACCGGTTTTAATAATCGCCCGTCCTTCAGCCGAAGGAGCGTATCGTGAGCGCCGCAAAGAGAATCGCGTTCCCACATCGCAACGGGAGGAGTCCAGGTGCGGCCGCCATCTTTAGACCGCTTCATATACCCACTTACCTCAAGAGGATCTCCCCAAACAAGATGATTGTAACGGATGTAGAAAAAAAGCAGCTCATTCTCCGGCAACAAAAGAAGTGATGAGTTATACACGCTCTTGTCGCCGGGGGCCGTCTCTACCTCAACCCGAAAATCACCCCAGGTTTTGCCGGCATCGGCGGACCGTTTCGAAACCAGATGGTTCGGGGCCTCGTCGCCGGATACCCACTCACTGGCCATAAATTCCATCCAGATCATGAACAGCGTTCCGTCCGGGAGCTCGACGGTCGTAGCCGAATCATTTCGAGGATGCTCATCCGTTCCTTCAGCAATCATGAAACGTTCGTGCTTCATATCTCTCCTTTGACAGTTCTCTCATTCTAATGCCCGGAGTTTGAGCTGTCGAGGACTGGCTTCAAATCGCTGTTTACGATGACCCGGTTGTAAATCGATTTCTTTGTTGCACATCCACACCACCGGTGTTACCCTCATCTCCATGAAAAGACCAAACATACTGCTTGTCACTACCGATCATTGGCCAGGTTCGCTTCTCGGCGCCGCCGGTCATCCTGCGGTGAGAACACCCACCCTCGATCAACTTACGCGAAACGGTATCCGATTTTCCAACGCAGTGTCTGAATGCCCTGTATGCGTGCCGGCAAGACGGTCCCTTATGACCGGGCTGATGCCCCGAACCCACGGAATGGTCGAAAATAAAACCCTGCCGATGCCGAACGCGCCGACTCTCGCCGGGTGTTTTCGCGATGCCGGGTACCAGGCATATGCGGTAGGAAAACTCCATGTTACCCCTCAGCGGCAGCGCCTTGGTTTTGATGATGTTCTTCTCGATGAGGAAGGCCGGGGAATGGAAGGTGCGTGTCAGGACGACTACGAGCTGTTCCTGGGCGACAACGGATATCCAGGGCAACGATTTGCCGGCGGGATGAACAACAATGAGTATATCTGGCGATCGTGGCATCTACCCGAGCATCTTCATGTAACAAATTGGGCCGCCGCGGCAATGGCACGGCAGATCAAGAGGCGCGATCCGCTAAAGCCGGGATTCTGGTATCTGTCCTTCAGCCATCCCCATCCTCCGCTTGCTCCTCTGCAGGCTTACCTCGATTTATACCGGGATGTAGACCCACCCCTTCCTATTGTTGGTGATTGGGCTCAGCCGTCAGATACTCTGCCATCTCCGATACAGGAATTAACCAGCCGGCGGGAGTATTGGAACTCACGTCCGGATCAGATAAAGGAAATTCGAAAAGCGTTCTACGCCCAGTGCACCCACATCGATCACCAACTGAGAACAGTGATTGGAACCCTCAGGGAAGAAG
This sequence comes from Spirochaetales bacterium, assembly GCA_018644745.1. The sequence goes on along the minus strand of JABGPX010000197.1, from coordinate 1,957 downwards.
GCATTCTCAACGAAACGATCATCTGCTTCACGGCGGATCATGGAGATATGCTGGGCAACCACCGTATGTGGGCAAAACAGCAAATGTACCGCGACTCTTTGCGTGTACCCATGATCTTGATGGGAACGGATGGGCAAATGCGCGACGGCACGGTCGGATTCGGTCGAACCGACGGTCGGTTAGTTGGTTTGGCGGATGTAATGCCGACCCTATTGAGTCTCGCGGGAATTCCTATCCCCGCTGGAGTCGAGGGTATTCCAATGGTTGGCTCCGCTGAAAGAGAGTACTCGTATTCTCTCTGGAGTAATGAGGAATCCGAAGGAATAGGTCCGACGAGAATGGTTCGCGATAGTCGTTTCAAATTGATTTATTACGCTGCAGGCAACGTCACTCAATCCTTTGAGCTCGAGCAAGAACCCGGCGAACTCCGCGATGAAGCAGACACCCCCGCGTTCAACGCTGAGAAACAGCGCCTCGAAGCTGAGCTCATCGACTTTCTGGCCAAGTCTGAAAGCGATAAAAAATGGACGAGGAACGGTGAGTTGGTCGGTTTGGAACCGAGCAAGTACGAAGCAAAGCCCAACAGAGGTCTTTACGGCCAGCGAGGGAGCCATTGGCCGCCTCCAGAGCGGGGATCCGTGCCTTGGTCATAGTGATTAATCATACCAAAAAGAGCAAAATCAGCAATAAAGTCGCATACACAATGACAATACTCTAGAAATATTCCTTATTTCGTGAATTATTTCGCAAAAAGGTATTCCCTAATTCCCCTGAAAAAGTTATAAGTTCCGCATCGTATAAATATTCAGGAGAAATACTCATGAGTGACTCGATCACAATTCTTGTTATCGATGATGATCCAGATTTTCGAAACATACATCGCTCTATTCTTGAAGGCGAGGGTTACGTGGTTCTCGAAGCAGAAAACGCGAAAACCGGAGTCTCAATGGCCGAAGAGCACAAACCCGATCTCATCCTGCTCGATGTAATGATGGAGGAGATAGACGCAGGGTTTTCTTTCGCGGAGAAACTGGGAGCGCAGTTTCCAATCATCCTAGTTTCCTCAATTGCTGATAGCTCGGTGAGAGTATTCGACGCGGACAAACTGCCGATAAAAGATATTTTGCAAAAACCCGTGAAATCAAATGTACTTACCGACAGAGTAAAAAAAGCATTGGCAAAGGTATAGAGGGAGGCAGCGATGACCGAAGTAAAAGATTGTATTGGATGCGACGGTGTTCTCAAAGCACAGCCCGAAGCCGAAGCGGCATTGTCAGATTACATATCAGGATTGGCAATTGGCGATGATCCCGAACGAAATCGCGGATACTTGATTCAATGTCTTCACAAAGCGCAGCAGCTCTTTGGATTCCTTCCCGAGAGTGTGCAGCTCTATGTTGCGAATAAATTGAAAGTACATATGTCCGAGGTGTACGGAGTTATCAGTTTCTATTCCTTCTTCACCGACACACCCAAAGGCGAGCACCGAATAAATGTATGCACGGGCACGGCATGCTTTGTCCGCGGCGCCCAGGCGGTGCAGGAAGAATTTGCCCGTCTTCTAGGAATTGAAGAAGGCGAAACAACCGAAGACAACCGGTTCTCCCTGGGCGGATTGAGATGTGTCGGGGCCTGCAGCCTGGCGCCTGTTGTATTGGTAAACGATAAGGTTTACGGCAATGTAACAACCGGTATGGTACAGGAGATTCTCAATGACTGCGAATAAAATAAAGGTGAGAACCATCGGCTCGGTATCCGAGCTCACCGCTTTGGCTGATGACGCTCGAAAGCTTCAGACAAGCGGCCCTCAGCTGGTTTATCGTATATCATTGGGCACTTGCGGACTCGCTGCCGGAACTACACCGGTGCTCGAAGCTATCGAAACCGAATTACAAGCTCAGGGAAAAGCAGATCAGGTCGAAATAATTCGCACCGGATGTATGGGTCTCTGTCATAG
>JABGPX010000242.1:2407-5353 GCA_018644745.1 Spirochaetales bacterium | reverse complement strand
ATGGTTCCTGCGGGGATCAGGCCGGAGAATTGTGGCTCAATCTCGATGCTGACAGATGCGGCCCACACCAGTATTCAGGAGAACTGGTTTCGCGGGGCCTGGTACGACGGGCTGGCGGTGTACTGGCACGATCTATGCGAACCAGGATATTTCAGCAATCGGACCTTTTCGGAAAAAGGAAAACCTGTACCGGGCAAAAATGATACGGGTATCGTCGCATCTCATTTCACGCTGGAAGCCGGCGATGAAGAAACGGTCCGGTATGTGATATCCTGGAGTTTCCCACAAGCGTCCAACTACTGGAAACCCGTTGAGAGCAGCGGCACATGTTGCGATGGAGATTCGTGCTGCAGCGATGAGACTAGTTGGAAGAACTACTACGCTACTCTGTTTGAAACCTCGATTGACAGTGCAGTATATGCTTTAGAACATTGGAATCGACTCAAAGAAGACACCTTTCTATTCAGAGACAGCCTTTTTTCATCAACCCTTCCAGAAGAGGTGTTAGACGCGGTCTCCGCCAATATTTCAATACTAAAAAGCCCGACAGTAATGCGACTCGAGGACGGGAGCTTCTACGGATTTGAAGGCTGTCATCCAGGCTCGGGATGCTGCGAAGGAAGCTGTACCCATGTATGGAACTACGCCTATGCCCTCCCCTTTCTCTTCCCCCGACTCGAGCGGTCGATGAGAGACACGGACTATGGTTATAACATGGCTCCTGATGGAGGGATGGGCTTTCGGCTCCAGCTGCCGCTTGGGAGGGAACCATGGGATTTCAGACCGTGTGTGGACGGCCAGTTCGGCGGCGTGATGAAAATGTACAGAGATTGGAAGATCTCAGGCGATACCGAATGGCTGAAAAATCATTGGGAGAAGATAAAACTCAACCTCTCTTTTGCGTGGGCCGACTCGAATCCTGACCGATGGGACGCCGACCGGGACGGGGTGCTCGAGGGAAGACAGCACCACACATTGGACATGGAACTATTCGGTCCGAATCCGTGGCTGACCGGGTTTTACCTCGGCGCACTGTCAGCAGGCGCGGAGATGGCGGACCACTTGGAAGACGGAGAAGCCGCCGATCTTTACAGAGAGCTTTTTAGCAAGGGATACGGCTACGTGAACGAGAAGCTGTTTAACGGCGAATTCTATGTTCAAAAAGTTAATTTATCCGACAGAACAATCCTGGAAGCGTTCGAAAGCCCTGACGAGATTGGAATATTGCAAGGCAACAAAAGCGTACTAGATTCATATTGGGGTGAGGAGCACAAAGAGATAAAGTACCAATTCGGAGAAGGATGCGCGGCTGATCAAATGCTTGCGCAATGGCACGCGAATCTCAGCGGCCTTTCAAGAATATTCGAGGCCGGAAAAGCACGCACGGCACTCGAATCTATATACAGATATAATTATTTGACCGACATGAGCGATCACTTCAACCCATGCCGACACTACGTTATTCAGAAGGAGGCAGGGGTGCTTATATGCTCATTCCCCGGCACCGCACCGGTAATAGCCGCTCCGTACAGCGAAGAGGCCTGGCCGGGTATCGAGTATGCAGTCGGTTCTCTCATGATTCAGGAAAGCCTTGTCAAAGAAGGGCTGGAAATCGTAGCTTCCGTAAGATCCCGGTTCGACGGACACCGAAGGAATCCCTGGAATGAATTTGAGTGCGGAAGCAACTATGCCAGATCTATGTCTTCATACGCGCTGCTGCCGGCGCTCAGCGGTTTTACATATGATATGACCCGCGCCGAAATCGGATTCGACCCGGTTGAAACCGAGGCATGGAAAGCGGACACCGGAGAATTCCGCTGTTTCTGGTCCCTTGGTCCGGCCTGGGGAGTGTTCGAGCAGACAGCGAAAGGCGGCAAAATAAGCGTGCTCTCTGGTGAGTTGCCGGTGCGAAGGATTCGGGTTCCTCAGATAGTAGAAAACGGCATCACCTCCGTACACATCGACTCGGAGAGAGTCGATTTCAAAATGAGTGAAAATAAGGTAGAGCTTGCCGAACAATGTACGGTACCAGAGAACGGGTTGATCGAATTACGCTGCTCTTGAGGACACAAGATACTAACTTTCAAATATCTTCTTGAGATCTTCGAGCATCTCATCGATGCCGAACCTGGTTTTCCAATTCCACTCTTCCCTTGCGGCGGTTTCGTCGATTGACTCGATGCCTTTACCTAAAAGCGCAACCGCCTCCGGATCGGGATCGAAGCCTATATCGGCTCCTGAGATGTGAGCCCGTACTTTTTCCACAAATTGTATTGCCGTGGAACTGGTTCCCGATAAATTATATACCCTGGACTTCATAGATTCGCCGGGCGCATCGTGGATTTCCTGCAAAGCTCTCACCGCGTCCTTATGGTAAATCCAGGGATTGTTGGTCCCCTCGCTCACCCATACCTTGAAGGGCTTGCCCTCGAGAGCATGTTCAATCATCCACGCCATGTATTGAGACATATGTTTGGTCTTTGCCCCCAAGCCTATAACTACGCAAAAACGGAGAGCGCGAAAATCGAGATCGAAGCGCCGCTTATAAAAAAGGCCAAGATGTTCGCCGAATAGTTTCGTTATCCCGTAGAGGCTGCCCGGTTTGGTGAGAGTGGTATCATCGATGGCGCCGGTCACCCCGCTATATACCGCGTTAGAGCTGGTGAATACAACTTTCTGCACGTCAAACAATCGGGCTGCTTCCAGTATATTCATGGTTCCATCCGCATTTACCCGGTATGCTGCCCATGGATTCGCGTCCGACGGCGTGCTGAGCATGGCGCCCAAATGCACGATGCTCTGAATACGGTTATCCTTTACCACATTCAGCACTTCCGAACTGTTTACGAGATTTCCCTGAACCCCTATGAGTTTATCCCCGAGGTCTGCAAACCTCTCGGTGTTTATCGTCTGGTCGAATACGACCACTTCATCGCCGCGGCTCAC
>JABGPX010000242.1:0-2397 GCA_018644745.1 Spirochaetales bacterium | reverse complement strand
AGCCAGCTGCGAGCCGATAAAACCGTTTCCGCCGGTAATAAGTATCTTCATATGTGTATCCTTTTTTTACCCGCCGATTGCGTTCTGTACTGGCTCGGCGTAACCCCGTAAGCATTTCTGAACTTTGTAAAGAAATATCTGGTATTTGTAAATCCAACTGCTCTTGAAATATCTTTTACAGCCATATCATTCTCAGTGAGCATGCGGCGGGCCTTCTCGAGACGAGTAATAGTAATATTGTCGGATACTGAACGGGAGGTGCTCTCCTTAAAAATCCTGCCAAGGTAAATAGGAGACATGCTCATTCTTTCCGCGATGAGATGAACGCTCAATCCCGAATCACTATACTCACTATTGATAATACCGATTATCATCTCAATATTTTCCCTCGTTTTGTGGGAGACACCGGCGCTTGAGAAATTATTAATAACGCTCAGTAAATCGGAAAATAGTATGTTTATCTCTTCAATAAAAAGGCATCCGCCCAGATCACCAATAAAATCCGTAAACCGAATGGAGAACAGGCCAAGTCGATGTATTTCCAGATCATTGAGAAAATCGAAGATAGACGAGGCTAAGCGGGTAAATCCGAGTAGAATCCGATCGTACCGGTAAGCTGCGAATGTTTGTGATATCTCGGTAAATAGACTCAACGCCGAATCGCTATCGCCCCGGCGCAATGAAGCAAGAAGCTTTTTCTCATGTTCCACCGGGAAGGGAATATCGTCCCCAAGCCGTGTATCAATGCTGTCGTCCCATATGACGGAACCCGGCCCTTTTACCAGCCGGTAACCGATGAGCTCGCGAATTTCCTCATACAAATCCTTCAGGTGGCCGTACTCATATACCTCAGAACTTACTGAGATCGAAACGGTGCAGCCAAAAGCGCTGACTATCACATCCTGTATATCGTCTGCTATTTTTTCCATGTAGCTGTTAGGGATAGACTCCTGCGAAGAGGCCAACACAATCGACTCCTCTCGGTTCAATTCAAAAACTTCAATAGAGCTGGAACGCTCGGCGGCAACCGATACCAGTTTAGACAAGACAAAGGAAATTGAGTCTTTTACATTGTCAAGCTTTGATATTTTTTGATTCACCCGCCGGTTATCTAATTTGATGAGGAGAAGACGAAATGTCTTGTTGCCATCCAGGTTCAGCTCCAATTCGAGCATTCGTTTCTCTATTTTCTGTGAATCTCCTGTCGATCCATTCAGAATCTCTCTGAATAACTCGGTTTTTATCAAACCGATATTATCGCTGCGGAACTCACTCAGATATTTTACCCGGTTTACCGCATCGGTAAATGCCGCTGCAATATATTGAAGCTCATTCTCCTGCAGGGAGTCATTTTCATCCTCCTTAATTAGCCACCGCGCCTGACGAACAAGCAAATTGATCGGGCGGTAGAGTGTTCGAGAAAATAAGATTGTTAGGATTGCCCCAATAGCAATGAAGAGTCCGCAGATCGTGAAAATCAGAGCTCTTTGCCGTATTACCGCTCTCATGACAATCCGATAGGGAGATGCTTTTATAAATTTCCAGCCGGTGCGTTCTGAAACGACCGTGGTGACCAGGTTTTTTTCTCCGTTTATATCAATAACTTCCGCGCCCTCGTTTACTCCCGCGGGAATGTCTGTGAACTCAGCAGCTACGGCAAGAAACTTATCCCGTGATGGATGACCAACTATCCTCCCCTTTTCATCGATGATAATAATCACATCCATATTTTCGCCGACTTCGGCCGTAAGATAGTGGACAGTCTCCATGAGATAGTCAGCCTTTACATTCACAATAACCGATGAAGGGAATCCTCCGGCATTTGTACCGGTATCCTGCAGAATGTAGGTGAATACGTTGATGCTGCTTTCCCAATTTGCCATGATCAGCGCTGGAATAGTCCTCGGGATTGGTTTCAGTTTCTCAATACCGCTATTGTCACGGATCAGTTCGGCAATCTCAGTATCATAAAAAACTTCCCGGGATTGCACGCCTGTATGGACAGTCGAATAAAATGTATCTAGCTCTCTATTGTAAACATACACCGAGTGGATCGAAGCGGTGCTGTGCAGTTGTAACCGTATCCAATCCAAGATATTTACGGCGGACCATAGATCAAGATCGTTGTCGAACATAAGCGAAGATGCGAGATTGCCTGAGTAAAGAGTGGTCGCGAAAATTTTTGCTGAATCATTGAGATAGTTGAAGCTGTAACTTGCCTGCTTCAATATCTTTCTGTCTGAATTTTCTATGAGCGAAGCAATATGACGCTCATAACTGAAGCTCAAAACTAGGGATAGTAAAGCAACAAGGAATACGCCGAGGATTGAAAAGCTCAAGAGAATCCTGATTTATAAGCTTTTTCGGAGATTCGCATGCTTTTTCATAGATGGTTGG
>JABGPX010000246.1 GCA_018644745.1 Spirochaetales bacterium | reverse complement strand
AATGCCTGTGCTATGGGAAATTAGACAGAATCCAACCGGATTTTGTTTTCATAGCTATTCCGCTGCATCGGTGGGGGAGTCGGCTGCCGTTGGGGAGCCCGGAAGTTTCAGACTCGCGACATTGCCGCGAAGTTTTGTTGTTTTCACGATCTCGGTTGCAAGTTTATCCTGTTCGGAATCAAGTTCACCAATTCGGCGGCGGAGTTTCTCCTGCTCTGCGCCGATAACAAGCTTCTTCTTTTCCAGTTCATCAACCTCAACGGCCGCCTCTACCCGGCCGAGAAGCTTTTCGAGCTTCTTGATCTCTTTTTCGTTATTATCAATTTGAGAAAGTATCTTGGCGACCTTGCCAGAGGTGCGATCCTCATCGGTACTGAACTCTTCAAAGAGATGGCCAATTACATTGTACTGACTTTGGAGATTATGCTGGATCTGGGACGCCTGATGTTCCAGATTCCGAACCGGATTTCTCATTCTGGCGCCTTTTTCGATAGCAACCCGCTCCTGCTCCAGCGCCGATCTCCTCTCGGTTATTCTTTCTAGCTCACCATGCTCTTTCCTGTAAGAATTTATGCTGGCCGAGAGCGGTCCAAGCAATACTGCCAGATCGGAACCTTCAGGTATGTCCGGCATTGTATCGAGTTCGCAGAGATGCTGTCCGATAATTCGCATCCTCTTGCCGCGCTGCAGTTCACGGCTCTTTAAACTGCCTCTCAGTACCATGCCTTTGCCTTTTCTGAAGGTCTTGCCCAGGAAGGAATTGGAGTCGGGTCCGGATTCAAGCTGATGCAGCTCTTTCTCCTTTTCCTTTCTCCTCATCTCAAATTCCTGCATATCGTCGAGTATTCCTGCGGAATTCGCAAATATAGAGGGTGATTTTCTAAAAAGCTTAAAAGCAGCGGTACCGATATCCTCGAAATACCCTTCCAGCTCTGTACGCAGCCCTCCCCTGCTCTCGTCGAGTTCCTTAAATGCTGACTTAGCCTCAGACAGCTCTTTCTCTATCGCGTACCAGCGAGTTACTGTTGATTCTTTTTCACGCAGAGTTTTGCGGAGGTTTTTCGCGTTAGTAATCGCCTCAACAAACGCAGGGTCGAGGATCGACAATTTTTTTACAGATGTTAGGATATCACCAAGGGAGGTAAGCTGGTTCTCCCTTGTTTCATTAGTCTGTGATATAGCTGATTTGAGTTCTTCGTGGAGCTGCAGATATTCTGACATACCGTTGTCATCCTCTATTTACAATATAATATACATCCTGTTTTTCGAATAGCAAGCAATTCGGCGTATACAAAAACGGTTTTTGCCGAATACATGAATATTTGGATAGCATCTCCTTGAATTGCTAAGTATATTTTCTTCTATATACATAACAATCGAGGTAACAATGTGAAGATAGCAATATCGGGCAAGGGCGGCGTAGGGAAATCCACCATTTCTGCAGCGCTTTCTCTGCTTCTCGCCGAACAAGGCAAAAGAGTACTGGCGGTCGACGCCGACCCGGACGCGAACCTTGCCGCGGCCCTTGGTTTTGCTCTTGAGGATCAGAACGCTATAGTTCCAATTTCAAAGCAAGTTGAACTCATCGAAGAGCGAACCGGGGCGAAAGTAGATCAATACGGTCAGATCTTCACGCTCAATCCGGACGTGGCGGACATCGCGGGGACCTACGCGTCTGTTCACAACGGTGTATCCCTCCTGGTACTCGGCGCCGTGAAGCGGGGCGGGGGCGGTTGTGCGTGCCCGGAAAACGTGCTGATCAGAGCCTTGGTTGCCGACCTCATCCTCAACAAGGACGATGTGCTGGTAATGGACATGGAAGCAGGCCTCGAGCACCTTGGACGTGCGACGACTAGCGGCGTAGATACCATGATAGTAGTCGTAGAACCGGGACATAGGTCCGTGGAAGGCGCGAAGCGGATAATTGAAATGGCGAACCAGATCAAGGTCAAGGACATCCGTTTTGTGGCGAACAAAATTGACGGCCCGGAAGACGAGGCGTTTGTAAAGGAATCTCTGCCTGACCAGAATATTATGGAGTTCATCCCCTTTGCCCGCTCATTGAGAAAAGTCGATCGCCCGGGAGTGTCGGTGCTCGAAGGCATCGAGGACGAAATCAAGGAAAAGTTCACAAACATCCTGTCAGCACTCAATCACTAGTGAATCCTATTTCCCTTATATAGAATTTCCAATATTTATCGGTTTTCTACTTGCACCCTCCTCAGTTGTGTTCTACAATGAAACAGTATTTGACAAAAGCATTTCGAGCTCATTCAACACAACTGCGGAGACAACTGTGAGTGCCGGAGTCAAGTACCTGCTCTTTAACCACAAGGCAGGGAGACGGATACGGATAGAATCCGCGGAAGCTCACGTCGACTGAGTTTCCGTCATCATAAGCTTTATGCACCCATCCTGCAGACGATAGTTCTATCTATAAATTCTTCCTTTTCCCTTACTGTGAGTTTCCCTAAAAAAACCGTGGAGGTTCCACATGGCGAATGATTTTTCCTACGCTGATCAAGCTACCCAAGAGATGGTCCAACGGGCGGCAACCGACCAAATTAAAACTGTCTGGGATAGATATCAGGAGATGCAGCCCCAATGCGGCTTCGGCACTCTTGGCCTTTGCTGCAGACACTGCAGTATGGGCCCTTGCCGTATCGATCCTTTCGGCGACGGTCCGAGAACCGGAGTATGCGGCGCGACCGGCGACACCATAGCGGCGCGTCACCTGGTGAGAATGATCGCGGCAGGTGCCGCATCCCACTCCGATCATGGACGCTCAATTGCTCATACGCTGCTCCTCATTTCTGAGGACCCAAAAAGCGCTTACAGTATCAAGGATCCGAACAAGCTTCGCGCGGTCGCTGAAGTGTACGGTATCGATACGAAGGGCAAGGACACGGATTCTCTCGTTGGTGAAGTGGCTCACGCAACCCTTCAGGAATTCGGTAGACCGACAGGCACGGCTGAAATGGCAGAAACAGCTCCTCCTGCCCGCGTAAAGAAGTGGAAAGACTATGGAATAATGCCCAGGGCGATTGACAGGGAAGTAGTTGAATCAATGCACCGAACACATATCGGTGTCGATGCGGATTATAAAAATCTCATCAAGCAGGGCCTCAGAACCTCCCTCGCCGATGGCTGGGGTGGTTCAATGATCGGCACAGAACTCTCTGATGTGATTTTCAACACACCCAAGCCGCTCCGCACAAAGACCAATTTGGGCGTTTTGAAAGATGACTATGTAAACGTGGTGGTGCACGGCCACGAGCCTACCCTGTCGGATATTATCGCGATTATTTCAAAGAATGATGATGTAACGAAAAAGGCTGAAGCGGTGGGTGCGAAAGGACTCAATCTTTCCGGTATCTGCTGCACCGCCAATGAGATCATGATGCGTCATGGAATACCGATTGCGGGCAGCTACATGCAGCAGGAACTGGCTATTATGACCGGCGTTGTCGATATGATGGTAGTTGACGTGCAATGTATATGGCCGGGTCTGGAGACCACCGTCAAATCCTATCATACAAAACTCGTTACAACCTCTCCGAAAGCGAAAATGCCGGGTTTCGAACATATTGAGTTTGATGAAGAAAATGCGGTTGCCAGCGCAATGACAATTCTGGAAGCGGCTATAGCCAACTTTGCTAATCGGGAATCTGCGAAGACTTATATACCTGAAGTTTCCGAAGGCGCGGTAGCGGGATTTTCCACCGAGTCGGTGTTTAATTTCCTTGGCGGCACCTACAGATCGACATATAGACCCCTGAACGACGCCATCATATCTGGAAGAATTCGCGGCGCGGCTGGAGTAATCGGCTGTTCAAATCCGAATACCGAATATGAAGAAGGCCACCTTACCGTAGTTAAAGAACTACTCGCTAACGATGTGCTGGTGGTTGCCACCGGTTGCAGCTCGATAACCTGTGCGAAGCACGGCATGATGCAGCCGGAGGCTGCAATGGAATTCGCGGGCAAGGGGCTACAGGAAGTTTGCTCGGCCGTCGGCATTCCGCCGGTACTCCACATGGGCGGATGCCTCGATAACAGCCGTATTCTCAAAGTTCTTTCGAATATCGTGGCCGAGGGCGGATTGGGAGACGACATCAGCGATCTCCCCGCTGCAGGAGCAGCACCGGAATGGATGTCGGAAAAAGCGGTTTGCATCGGCTTTTATTTCGTGGCATCCGGTGTCTATACGGTTATAGGCCATCCTCTCCCGGTAATGGGAAGTCCTAATCTTCACAAATATCTTACCGAGGAAATCGAAGAAGAGACAGGCGGAAAGTGGGTATTCGAGCTCGATCACGTGGAAGCAGCTCATAAAATGCTGCGCCATATCGACAGCAAGCGAAGAGCTCTCAAACTCAAACCGGCGATGTACCCACAGCCCTTCCCGCCCGAGGAGGGCTGACATGAGAAGGTATATAAAGGCGGTAAACGAGCTTTGTGTCGGCTGCCACTCATGTGAGCTGGCGTGTGCGATCGAGCATTCCAAGTACGAAGGTATCGAACAGATGGCATTGCACGGCGAGACACCGGGTTACCGGATCCGGATAGTAGATAAAAAAGGTAAACCAAGGCCGTTAACCTGCCGGCAGTGTGAAAAACCGGCATGCCTGGAGGCGTGTCCCGAAAGTGCGATTAGCAGACTCTCAATTAACGATCCTGTGCTTCTTGACGATGACAAGTGCAACGGAAACGGGCGGTGCGTCGAAGCCTGTCCTTTCAACATGATGTTTATGAAGCCGGGAGAAAATATCGCGATGAAATGTGACCTGTGTGGCGATAGGCAAGCGGCCGGCAAAGAACCCGCCTGTATCGAGGCGTGCCCCACCGGAGCCTTGAGGTTAAGCGACGCGAAGGTGCTATCCGAAGCCCGGTAAATAAAACAGGACACTAGCGTGAGAAGGTGTGGAAACACCGTAAATAATACTTTTTGCAAAGGAGTGAGGGAATATGTCTAAAATTATAGCTACTGCAGCAATTCGGGGAGCACATAAATTGGTGGCTACCGCGGAGGAAAACCTCGCGAAAGCAATAGAAAAGCACGGAAAGGATGCGCCTATTGCCTATCCGAACACCGCTTACTATTTGCCGATCATGTTGCTCTTCCTCGGTCAAAAGGTTGAGAAACTCGGCGATCTGGAAGAATCCCTCCAGGAAGCAAAAAACCTGCTCGGGGTAGTTCCGACAAATGAAATCTGGCTTCCCTACCTTGGTGAAACCCTGGACTCGGGAGTTGCGACGCTTCTAGCCGAGGAGATCATCGAAGTTCTCAAATATCTCGAGCCAAATCCTTTCGAGGGTATCTGGCTTGGGTTTACCGGGGACAACATTCTACGG
>JABGPX010000249.1 GCA_018644745.1 Spirochaetales bacterium | reverse complement strand
AAATATAATAATTTTAAATTTAAAGATGCGGGTAGAATATCAAAAACCAATATCCCAGAAAGTGTTTTACTCAATTTAAAAGAAAAATCATTATTTCCAACAACAGCTCCGTCAGATTCTATAATTAAAAAACAAGAAGATATTAGAAGGAAGGAAGAATTAGCCAGAGAAGAACAAAGAAAAATTACAGAAAAAGAAGAAGAAAGATGCGCTTTCTCAATTTACCCGCGATTTAACCGAATCTGCGAGAACCGGCGATCTTGAGCCGCTGATTGGCCGTGAAGATGTACTCGAACGGAGCATTCAGGTACTCTGCCGCAGACTGAAGAATAATCCTATCCTGGTAGGTGAACCCGGGGTTGGAAAGACCGCGATAGCCGAGGGGCTCGCCGCACGTATCGCCGACGAAAATGTGCCAAAGATCTTGAAAGATTATGCGGTCTTTTCCCTGGACATGGGCAGTCTACTTGCCGGCACCAGGTACCGCGGAGATTTTGAAGAGAGGGTAAAAGCTGTAATTGATGAGCTTGAAAAGCGGGATAAGGTAATTTTATTTATCGATGAGATTCATACCATTGTTGGAGCAGGCGCGGTTTCGGGAGGATCGATGGATGCGTCTAATCTGCTGAAACCAGTGCTTCAGGCCGGGAAAGTCCGGTGCATGGGCTCTACGACTTATGATGAATATAAAAAGTTTTTTGATCGTGACCGGGCTTTATCCCGGCGCTTTCAAAAGGTTGAAGTAAAAGAGACAACTCCCGATGAAACATTCGAAATACTCATGGGTTTGAAAGACCGCTATGAGGAGTATCACAACGTTACCTTTACCGAAGATGCTCTCCGTGCGGCGGTTGATCTCTCCGATCAGTATATCAACGATCGTCACTTGCCGGATAAGGCTATTGATGTAATTGACGAAGCCGGCGCGTTTATGCGTATAAAGGCGTTTAAAGATGGTGAGGAAATTCATTACACCCTCAGCGACATCGAAATCGAGCAGGTAGTAGCAAAGATCGCCCAAATACCTGAGCGATCGGTATCAATTTCAGAGAAAGACCGGCTGCAGAATCTCGAATCCGAACTGAGAAAGCGAATATTCGGCCAGAGTGAAGCCGTTGACGCGGTAGTTCAAGCGGTGAAGAGATCCCGGGCCGGTTTCCGGCAGCCTGACAAGCCGGTGGCAAATTTTCTCTTTGTAGGTCCGACAGGAGTTGGTAAAACCGAATTGGCCAGGCAACTAGCAGATATACTCGGCGTCGCGATGCATCGTTTTGATATGAGCGAATATCAGGAGAAGCATACCGTCGCACGGCTGATAGGATCTCCTCCCGGTTACGTCGGATATGAGGAAGGCGGACTGCTTACCGACGCGATACGAAAGACTCCTCACGCGGTATTGCTTCTCGACGAAATAGAGAAGGCACATCAGGATGTGTTCAATGTTCTGCTTCAGGTGCTTGATTATGCAACTCTAACTGACAACTCGGGAAGAAAAGCAGATTTTAGAAATGTTATCATTATCATGACATCAAATGCCGGCGCGAGAGATCTCGGGAAATCGATGATCGGTTTCGGCGAGCGGAAGGTGAGCGAAAGCGCTGTCAAAGACGCGGTGGAGCGGGCATTTGCTCCCGAGTTTCGTAACCGCCTCGACAAGATTGTCACTTTCTCCGGTTTGGATGAACAGATTGTGCTCAAGATTGTCGATAAAGAGATAAAATTTTTCTCCACGCAGTTGGCGGAAAAGAATGTAGAGCTTGAGGTAAGCGACGCCTGTAGGAAATGGATCGCGGAGCAAGGTTTTAGCGACGAATTCGGCGCGAGAAACATAGCTCGAATGGTGCAGGACAAAATAAAGGCCTATTTCGTAGACGCTGTGCTTTTCGGCGAGCTTGCCGAAGGCGGAAAGGCAAGAGTAGATCTGAAAGACGGGGAAATGGTGGTCGAAATAGTGGAGAAAGGTGGAAACTGATTTTCCCTATCTCGATGAGTTTTCCCGGTATACGTTCCCCTCCGCCGAAAAGGGGGGGGACTACGGTATTGTTGGTGTGGGCGGTAATCTCTCGCCGGGAATGCTGCTATCAGCTTACAGCCAGGGAGTATTCCCCTGGTACTCCGAAGGGGAGCCTCTCCTTTGGTGGAACCCGGACCCGCGCTTTGTATTGTTTCCCGAGGATCTTCATATTTCACGAAGCCTTGGAAGACACCTCCGTAAGGACCCTTACAGTTACACTTTCGATACCAGCTTTCGCGACGTAATAGAGGCGTGCAGCCGGACGCCGAGGCCCGGCCAGGACGGCACCTGGATAACCCCTGAAATGATCGATGGTTATCTCGAAATCCATGCTCTCGGATATGCTCATTCACTTGAAGTATGGCGGGACAGCAAGTTGGTAGGCGGACTATACGGTGTTTCTCTGGGATCGATGTTTTTTGGCGAATCAATGTTCAGTCTCGAGAAAAATGCTTCCAAAGCCGGGCTAGTCATGCTGCAAAGAGCTCTCGAGCCGAAGGGATTTACACTCATCGATTGTCAGGTGTACACCGATCACCTCGCGGCTATGGGCGCAGTCGATATACAGAGGACAGAGTTTCTCGATATTCTCGCATTCGGACTGAAATTACCTACCCTCAAAGGCTCCTGGTCGGAATTTATATGAATCGATTCCGATTAAAAAATTTATAAAAATACTGTTGACTTATTTAAAAAACTGTCCTACATTAACAGTGTAATAGAAAAGTAGTACACTAGTGTGGAGGTGTGTATGATTGAAGTTGCTGATCTGGAGTTTGGTTACGGGAAAGAGGCTTTGTTTCAGAATCTTTCTCTGAATCTAGAACCCGGGAATATTTATGGTCTCCTCGGCAGAAACGGTGCCGGGAAAACAAGCCTTTTGCGGATTTTCTGCGGGCAGCTCTACCGATGGAAGGGGCTCTGCTCCGTTCTTGGTGTGGATCCGGGCAGGCGTTCGGCGGACATGTTGGCGGATATATTCTATCTGCCTGAAGAGTATTATCTCCCCGCGGTTAAACCTGATGAGTATGTTGCCATGTATTCGCCATTTTATCCCAAGTTTGACCCGGCGAAGTTCGAGCACGTGCAGCGGGAGTTCGGGCTTCCGGCCGCCAAAAAGCTATTCGAGCTCTCATATGGCCAAAAAAAGAAATTCCTCATCTCTTTCGGTCTCGCAACCGGGTGCTCACTTGTATTATTCGACGAGCCGACAAACGGATTGGACATCCCTTCCAAGAGCCAATTCCGGCGGCTGGTTGCCTCGACTATTGATGAAAATCAAGTGTTCATCATCAGTACGCACCAGGTAAGAGATATGGAAAATCTGATTGATCCTATCATCATCGTTGAGGACGGACGAATTATTTTCAACGCCGGTATGGCCGATGTGTCGCGGAAAATATCCGTACATATGTCTCAGAGCCCACAGGAAGGCTCGGAAGTGCTGTACGCGGAAAAAGTCCTCGGCGGTTACAGCGTGGTGACCGAGACCGGTGGCGAGCCGGAAACGGCGGTTGACCTCGAGCTGCTCTTCAACGCGGTTGTCGACGAAAATCGTCGGGTCTGCAATCTATTTGATGGAGGTGAAAGAGAATGAATCTGCAGCATCAATTTAACCTGAAGAGATTTGGACTGCTGGTAAAAAAAGACACATTAGAATCGTACCGGCAGGGACTCATTATCGGAGCCGCGGTTTTTGGCGTTTTTCTTATTATTTATCTGATCTCGATGTTTACCTTAGCCCGCGGCGGGGAAGTAACAGTCGGGTTTAGTCCTGTGGCAATGAGGAACGATTTTCACTTCGGGCTGTTTACGCCGCTGCTCTTTATTGGTGGATTCATTTTTACAAGTCGGGCATTCTATGAATCTCACAGCCGCGTACGGAGTCATGATTGGTTTATGCTCCCGGCTTCAACGCTGGAAAAATTCACCGAGAGATTAGCGTTGTCCTCCGTGGGATACGCCCTGGGAGCTGCCCTGCTTTATACACTCTTTTCAATCATCAGCGCCGGCATATCCCAGGCGATTTTTAAGGCAAGTTTTCCGATATTTAACCCCTTAACCCGAACCGCGATCCTTCTCATGCTCAATTACATTGTGGTTCAATCGATATTTCTACTCGGTGCAGCGTATTTTAGAAAGAATCATTTTGTAAAGACAGTTGCCTTTCTTATCGCTTCCGCCATAATTCTGGGCATCCTAGCTGCCGTCGCGGTAAGATTTGTATATTGGGATTATTTCAAGGGATTGGTACCGACCGGCGAGCTGGAGGCTCTTTTTGAGGGCAACTCTACCTGGCGTGTCACGGAACGACTGGAAAATCTCGGCAGGGCAATTGAGCTGACAGCAAAAATATTCTATTGGGTGGTTTTTGCACCGCTTTTATGGATCGTCGCTCATACCCGGCTTCGTGAAGTAGAGGTAAAAGATGGAGTATAAAGACAGACGTTCAATATACCTTCAGATAGCGGATTATATGTGTGAAAATATACTGAAAGGAACATGGCGGGATAATGACCGGGTTCCTTCAATAAGGGAGATGGCTGTGGAAACGGAAGTAAATCCAAATACCGTTATGAGGACATACTCGCATCTTCAGGATAAGGGAATTATCCAGAACCAGCGGGGTATCGGCTATTTTATTAGCGATGGAGCGGAGAGTCTGACACAGACAATGATACGAGATGAGTTTATCGAAAACGAGCTGCCTTCGTTTTTTCGTCGATTAGGAATTCTGGGAATCACGATGGAAGAGCTCGGCGTTCTATACGCGGAACAGTCGTCTGAGAAAGGAGCGAGAGAGTAATGAAGACCAGTAATAAGTTTATAATTTCAATAGCTGCCGCCATCGTCGTCCTGGTAATCGGTGGAGTTATCACAAGCAGATTGATCGTCGCCAACATGAGTCGGTCGGAGCCTGGTTCCGGAAGCCGGCTGTTCACTCTCGGCGATTTTGTTTCGAAAAATATAGAGACAGAATCATTTGCCGGCCTGAATACCAGCGGATCGTGGGAGGTGAACATTGCCCATGGCGAAAATAGATCGGTAACTGTTGAAGCACCACAGGATATCGCGGACTTGCTTGTTATTGATGTTCGCAAAGGCATTCTGAAAGTCGG
Source organism: Spirochaetales bacterium (assembly GCA_018644745.1). The sequence goes on along the minus strand of JABGPX010000249.1, from coordinate 230 downwards.
TTTTAAACGCGAAGTTAATCTCTCGGATATGCCTAAACTCAGGATGGAGATAGTAGTGCCGACTCTCGAATCGGTGGAGTCATCAGGCCAACTAGATGTGAGTCTCTCGGGTTTTCGAAACTCGCCGCTGTCGTTACAGAGTTCCGGGGCTATTTCTGTACAGGCTGATGAGTGTTCTTTCAGCGATCTGGAGATCGACACCAGCGGCGCGGGAAATATTGACCTTGGAA
>JABGPX010000250.1 GCA_018644745.1 Spirochaetales bacterium | reverse complement strand
ATCCCAAGTGAAGGTGAACACCTAGGCACGGATCTAAGCTTCCCAATACGACTATTCGATCTACTCCATGAAGAATTTCCATTTGGAAGCGGCGCGCTTCTGGTTCTAGACAGCGGCGATTCGATGTTCAGGCCCATCGCAATATCCGGATTTGATAACACGACACGCCGTCGCCTGAGAATACCTATAGAAATTATTCAACAGCATGGCGCACTCAAAGCCGGTGAGAAAGTACTTCTCATCGAGGAGCAACGTCTTTTCCTCGAACCGTTTTTTTCAACGCGAGAATTCGGCCTTTTTTTGAGTATCTTCATGGCTCCGTTCCAAACCGATGGAAAGATCCACGGGCTATTTATCGTCGCAAGCGAGGATTCAGATGGTATTTCCGATGGCTATAATTCTATTCAAAATCTAATCATGGAAAACCAAGCCGCTTTACGCCAGTTCTATGTTGACAGGATCAACTCGCTTCCGCCTTACTCCCAAGGAGAAACTGATAAACATCGAGAGGAGCTGTTAGATCATTTCTCTGATCAAATAGAAAACAAGGAATGCAATATTTTTGTATTCAACATCGAGCTAAATAAAATACTCGCAGCGGTCCGGCCAAATTCAGAATTCATTGATGACTATAAGTTCAGAGAGGATATCCTGAGAATTCTTCATTCTCTGACCGCGGCATCAGGAATATTTTACTCTTCCGATGAAATCCCGGTGCTAATGGGCATTCCTTCGGCGGCTGTCCACGATAAGGATTTCTTAGCTCATCACATTTTGCTTTCTTTAAAGGATTTTTTCCCCAGTGCCCATTTGACGCTTGAAATATTCAATTCTATACACAGTGTGGCATTTTCAGATTTTACATTTGACTCTTTTCTTTCTGTAATGTAGGTAGATGATACGTTTTGAAAAGGCTCGGAATGGCTCCCCAATTGCCGTTGCAGGCGGCAGATATCTCAATTCCCGCTACGATCCTCAATCCGAAGCTCAAAAATATGTAAACGACCAAATAGACGACAACGATCCCGCGCTCGTGGTTATTCTGGGTGAAACAAACGGCTATCTAAGTTCCGCGGTGAATGATCTATTGCCGACATGCTCGGTAGTTACCGTATGTTACGATAAGGTTTTCGCCGTACAATCCTGTCAGGCAGATTCCGCATGCTGGAACCCGTTAAAAAGTGTATCGCTTCCGGATTTTTTCGCGGCTTCAATCAGTGAAACAAAAGTGGCGTCGATGATGATAATCGAGTGGGAGCCTTGCGCAAAAGCCTTCCCGGTAATCGCGGACAAAGCGATTAGAGCTGTTCGAGACATTACGGCTATGCATAACGCGTCTATCGCAACGAGTGCGGCATTTGGACGGCTTTGGATCCGGAATATTGTTAGCAACTATCTGATTATTGATTCAGTAGCCCCTCTCCCGTATAAAAATTTGCCCATACTTATTACTGCCTCAGGTCCAACACTTGCCGACGGAATTGTTGAAATATCTCGTCATCGCGAAAAAGTTCAGCTTTGGGCGCTTCCTTCTTCTCTCAAGGCATTGGCTTCGGAGAACCTCATTCCGGATCTTATTGTCATAACCGATCCCGGCTATTACTCCAAGCTTCACCTGGGCGGCACCGCAAACACATCAGGGAGACACGTCGCTATGCCTTATTCGGCGGTGAAGATGCCCTCGATGAGGCAATTCAAGACCATTCTCCTTAACCAAGGTCTCGCTCTGGAAAATACGCTGCTGCAGATATCTAAGATCCATCACACCGTTATCCAGCCAAATGGGACGGTTGCCGGCACGGCGTATATGCTAGCCGCTTCATTGGGAGTTCCCATCATTTTTGCAGGCTTAGATTTCATAGGGAGAGACATTTTCACCCATGTCCGGCCCCATGCGTTTGACAGCCTACTCGACGCAGATATCCACAGAACCTCCTCTGGTTTCACCGGCCGCTATATACGCGCTTTCAAACATCAGCTTTCACACTCTGCCGCCTTGGAAACTCATCCCTTAGGTATCTATTCAACTTGGTTTCAAAAAGCAGCCTTGGGGTCATCGGTTCCGCTGTATCGTATGAATCCATCGGATGTTTCGATTCCCGGAATGATGCCAATCAAACATATGGACCTACCTGACTTCAAATACACTAGCGTCGCGGGCAATGATACTTCCGCTTCAGAGAGTTCCCTGGTGATACCCGATCTCGAGAAACGGAAGGAAATACTCAGCGGAGTGCTTCAAAATTGGCTGGGTCGAATTGATTCTATGGCGACACCTGAGGTCGACATTTCATTTCGGGACAATCCTGAATCGGATGATCCTATCTATCAGGTCCTTTATCTTGTCGAAACAAGAAACTGCCTCAAAATGACAAAACTTAGTGAAAAATTTGAAAAGCAGTCCATTTTCTCGGATATAAAAGGCAGAGCTGCCATTTTTATTCAGGATCTGTTAAATGATTCCCGTAGGTGGCCGGAATGACTGGCCTATTTGATCGAAATATCTCAGCGCTCAAAAGAAAAAATTCCGATTTAGCAAAGAAATTTCTTTCAGCAAAACAGAAACATGGTATAAGCTGGATTACTACACCAACCGGATTAAAAGTCCCCCGCCTAGACGCCTCGGAGCACAGCATAACCATGCATTCGATGTATGACCCCGAAAAAGAGGGCCGTAGACTAAAAGAAAATACACCGGTATGCAAATCATGCCTAATTTACGGATTAGGATGCGGATATAATATCATTCCTTTTCTTGATCCCGAATTCGAGCTCGTTTTAATAGCAGATTTGGATATAGACCTTTACCGGTCGGTCTTTGAGGAAGTTGATCTGTCTTTGATTCTCTCAGACCCCCGGGTGTATCTGTTTATCGATGAATCGGTTCTGGAGGTAGCTCACAGGATCCAGTCACTGTACCTTCCCTCCTTGCACGGAAAACTGTCGAGGATATCGATGAATGCCAGGCTCAGCGAAAATCCTCAGTATTTTGCAAAACTGGATATAGCTCTTCAGCAGATTCAAAGAAGATCAGAATATGACTTGGCGACACAGATCCGGTTTGGCCAACGCTGGGCAAAGAACATTATTCGTAATGCCGCTGAAATCGGTTCGTTACAAGTCCTTGAACTGCCGGCATTACCAGCAGCCGGATCCTATCATCATTCAAAAAAGATTCACGTAACTGCTGCGGGACCGTCTCTTGAAACATCGCTTGACGCTTTAAAACGCATAGATTCAGAACATATCATTGTCGCGACCGATACTTCCCTGCCGGTATTGCTCGGCGCCAACATCCAGCCAGACTATGTGGTTTCGATCGATTGCCAGATTTACTCGTACCATCACCTTTTTCAAGGCATTCCTGAGGAAACATGCCTTGTCCTAGACTTAGCTTCATCACCGACATTAAAACGAACCGCCGAATCATACACTTTTATTTCAGGAGGGCATCCGCTTACTCGTCTTCTCTCCGATCAATGGCTGCCGGTGCCGCTTATTGATACATCCGGAGGGAATGTGACACACGCCGCAGTTTCCTTCGCAGATATGCTGCGCGGTTCTGAAATCATTCTTCATGGTGCTGATTTTTCCTATCCTGAAGGGAAACTCTATGCCAGAGAGAGCTACCTGTATCCGTATTTCAGGGCCGCGGAAACCCGAAAGGATCCTCTGAGTTCACATTTTGGGGCAATGCTGTTCGATCGCGGGGACATTTCCCCTCGTTTCAACAGCTCGTTGTTTTCTCATTATTCCAGCGAATTACTCTCAGCATACAAGGAGAATCTTGACACCTCCATTCCTGGCTTGGATACACCATTTCGCTATATATACGAGCAGACACAAACTACCATTACGCCGCCGAGGATATTAAGGACCACGCCAAACCCAAACAGGATTGCACCTGGCAGCTCATGGAGCATCTATGGAATGCATTTTCGCCGGATCCTCGAGCAGCTGCCTCTCCAAGATCAGCCGACTCAGGTACTTCTTTCTTCGATGAATGTACAAGATTATAATATGACAGTTACCCTTATGCCTCTCGCCGCCGCGTTTGCGGCAGGCTCTTCCGATCTATCATCCTGGCACTTACTCGAGAAAGCGCGCGGATTGATGATTCAGCTAATTACCGACACGCTTGGCTAAGCGTAAATGATTGCGCCATATCCGACAAAAGATTCGGAGCTTATTTTTTCACAGCTCAACGAATAACCGACAAGCGTGCCGGTCTTGACTCCATGTTTGCCGGCAAAAGCCCCCGCCGCCGCCGCTGCACCGACCGAACAGGCCGATCCGCGAGATACGCCATGATGAACAGCCTCTTTAAGACGCAGAGCGAGGAGGTGCTCGAGGAGAGGCTTATCGTTTTGTTCTCTTACCCAATTCACAGCCTCTTTGCCGGATCCGGCCGGACTAAAACCGTACGCAGGTCCGTAATGAGTGAGATCTGTCGATCCAATCACTCCGGCTTTTACGCCCATCCTTTGTGAGATCTCATGAAGCCGCTCGCCAAGTAAAATCGCCTTTTCAGAGGCAGGTGCTCTCAGGAAGAGGACCTTTGCCCGGGGGAAAAAATGCCGAACAATAGGTAGCTGAATTTCCACGGTGTTATCGGGTGCAGTATCATCAATAAATGTAAGCCTGCGCGAGAGCTCTTTTCTAAAAACAGACGCAGCGACGATATTTCCTAAAGGTGTCTCATATTCATCGGCATAGGACATCATGAGCGAGCCGTTCGCCGAAAGGTGGCCGCCAATTACCGCAATAACTTGGGTATCTTCGGCTAGGCAGCGGATTACCGAAAAAGCAAGCTCACCGGAATACTCCCAACCGGCGTGAGGAGCTATTCCTGCAACCGCTCCGATAACGTCAGGGGCACTGTTGGCAGACCATCTTTTTATGATGGAAGCTGCGGCACGATGACTATCCGGGTACCATCCGGGGGGAAGTACTCGATATCGAATATTCTTCACGCTCCTCCTCCTGTGTCTGTACAACCAAGGCGTGTCATCTTATAATCGGTTGTATGAGTAAAAGGTTCACCGTTGCTTATACAATTTTCACCCTGATAGTTTTGGCATTTCTTATTGTATGGTTTGTTTTCCGAGCAATCAATACAAGAAATGCCAATGTAGCCGATGCGGCCGATGAGCTCGACCGCTTATCTCAGACAGTCTCTTCGGCCTATCTAACAGCTGGGTCTTTTTCGGAATCATATTTCCTTGAAACCGTAGGAGAAAGGATCAGAAAAAAAGATACCCTGCAGGCCTTTCTTCTCACCACAGAGAAAAACGGCGTCGAATATCTCTATGCGGCGGAACAGAATTATCTTCCCGATGACACAAACCCCGGCGATACCACAGC
>JABGPX010000305.1 GCA_018644745.1 Spirochaetales bacterium | reverse complement strand
GAACCATCTTTGCGCGGGAGATTTCGCACCCGGTAATGACGAGCTGATCCTCCGCGTGAAGTGATTTAATAATCTCAGCGGCCGGAACAACGCTTCGATCATCCTTGAAATCAAGATTGACAAAACCCCCGCGGGAAAATACCTCGATGAGCAGCGGTTCGAGGAGCTGCGGAGGATTCTCTATCTCCGCGATTTCCGGGTAGGTCGACTCGCTTATCAAAAATCTCATCCCGGACGCCGAGCAGACGTCATCATCATGGGAAAGCACAATAACTCCGTCGAGAGTAGTCCTTACATCTACTTCTACAAAATCAGAACCCGCCGCAAGCCCCGCCAACGCCGATTCGACAGTGTTGGGCGGCGTTCCGCCGCAGCCGGTGTGAGCGGTTATCCAAGGTCGGTCGAGTTTCATATAATCATAATATCATACTCTACAGGTTGACCGGCAGGCCCGGTCAGAACAAAATGGTTCAATTGAAATGACACATCCTGAAAAGCTCAGAATGAAAGACTATTTCGATCTCGCTCTCATCGGCTCGACACATGGGTTGAGCGATGGATTTTCGAGCCTTCTGGTTCCGGTACTCATTCTCATCGTAGCGGAATTCAATCTTTCACCATCACGAACCGGAATGCTGCTCAGCGCCTCTCACGTGGCAGCATTCCTGATTCTGTATCCGATATCCCTGCTCGCGGACCACGGCGGGAAAAAGAAGCTCATACTGCTCATCGGTATGTCATTTGCTGCCGCGGCGTTTTTCAGCATGCGCTGGGTGCAGGGTTTCGCAGGAATAGCGGTGCTCGCTCTGGCTGCGGGAGCCGGTAACGCGGCGTATCACCCCTGCGGAACTGCCCTTGCGGCCGAACGATTTCCCTCCCGCCGGGCCCTGGCAATTTCATTTCACGGGCTCATGGGCAACATCGGCGCGAGTATCATGCCGATTATTCAGGCTGGAGTCGCGGTGGCATCGGGATGGCGCTCCGCAGTCGTGGTCTGCTCGCTTCCCGCACTGATTCTCCTGCCGCTCGTGGCATTCAGATTCCCCGATGGAAGGCCGCAGGCATCAACAGAACCTGCTACGATGACGATTCGGGACAGCATATTGGCTATCTCGGCCACCGTTTTTAAGAATAGGAAGATAATGCTTCTCGCTCTGATCTACGCGCTGAAGGGAATGGGTACAAAGGCGATGATAGGCTTCGTTCCACTGCTGGCAGCAGAAAAATACGGCATGAGGACGACGCTGATTGGGACAGGATTGACCCTCTACTTCGGAATGGGGATCGCAGCTAAACCAATCATGGGATATCTGTATTCACGCTGGGGTGCCAGAACCGCACTCTTCATGCCGCTGGCAATTTCGGGCACAATAGCTCTCGCCATGGGTCTTTCCCCGTGGCCTGCACTCTTCCTCGTACTTCTCGCGTGCCTCGGAGCCACGGGCCCGGTGAGCCCCATTGTACTTACTGCCGCGGCGGATTTCTCCGACAAAAAAACTCTCGCCTCATCGGTCGGCTTCATCTACACCTGTCACAGCCTCGGCTTTCTTTCTCCGCTTCTCGGCGGCTGGCTGGCCGACAAATACGGACTTATAATGCCCTTTATTCTCGGGGCGTTTTTCATCTGGCTTTCAGCGATACTATCGACAAGCCTTCCTTCGATAGATCGATCTCAGGAATAAAACTTGGCAAATGGGAATCCGGACGCAAAAATTATTCTTCAACAAATACAGAGTCACAGACCACTGCGCCGACTCCTCCGAAGGAGCTGATGAATTCACTAGACCGGCTTTACGTTAAATGCTTCCACTGGTACAACAAAACATAAACATCAAGGGATATATATGAAAAAGCTAAAATACACGATCTTTCTCGATTGCGGCGACACGATTGTTGATGAGGCGACAGAGCAAAAAGACGCCCGTGGAACCACTCTTCGCGCCGAACTCATACCAGGAGCCGCGGAAATGGTTCATGGATTGGTTTCTAGAGGGTACACGCTGGGTCTTGTCGCGGACGGCCCTGAAGATACCTTTATAAACGCTCTTGGTCAGCATAACCTCTATCATTTCTTCTCAGTGAAGTCGATCTCTGAAATTGTCGGCGTTTCCAAACCTGACCCCAGGATGTTCGAGGACAGCCTCAATAAACTCGGGATTGAACCGGATCATTACGGCGATGTTGTCATGGTAGGTAATAATCTGGAAAGAGATATCAAAGGTGCAAACAGACTGGGTCTGGTGAGTGTTTTCTTGAACTGGTCGCCAAGAAGATCGAGTGTGCCGGCTGACCGGGACGAGACGCCGGATCACACGATCGCTCTGCCCCTTGAACTGCTCGATCTCATGGATCGGCTGGAAGCACAGGCAGCTGCGCGCGCAGCTGCGGATGCTGAAGTAAACTGATGTTCTTTTTCTACATCGCACTCACAGTTGTATTGATATCTGCCCTTATGGTAATTCTCACCAGGCTGATGGCAAAAATGATGGGAAAGCTAGGGGGTCAGACTTTTCAGCGGTTATATGAAAGCGCGGAGTTCATCACTGAAACCGGCAGAGTTCCGCCCTTCTGGACAGAAAAACTGCGGAGCAAAAGGAGACATCAGGCGGAACATAGCTCAAAAAAGAAATGTATGCGCCAGATGAAAAAGCTCATTCAATTTGCCTCAAATACGTCTACGGTCGCGGATGAAGAAACAAGACAGATACTCATACGTGCCCTTACGAGGGTAGAGCGGGAATGGGCAGAGATGTCCTGGAACGAGATGACGAGCGAGGGTTAAAACCTATGGCGTAACCCGCGACGAGGAGTTAACCTGCCTGCCTGTTTATTCCTTTGAACTGGCTATTATACAAGTCCGCGTAAAAACCATCCTGCTCAAGCAGCTGGGTATGCGTGCCTGTCTCAATAATGGTTCCTTCATTCATTACAAGAATGAGATCCGCGTCGCGTATAGTAGACAATCTATGGGCGATTACAAAGTTTGTCCGTCCTCTCATGAGTTCATTCATGGCTTTCTGGATGAGTATTTCCGTCCTCGAGTCGACGCTGCTAGTGGCTTCATCTAGAATCAGTATTGCAGGATCAGCAAGAATCGCCCGCGCGATTGTGAGCAGCTGCTTCTGGCCCTGGGAGATATTTGATGCTTCTTCGTTGAGAATCGTGTCATATCCATCGGGAAGTGTCCTGATGAAATGGTCAGCGTGAACTGTCACCGCTGCCGCTACAATATCTTCCTCGCTCAAACCCTCCCGGCCGTAGCCGATGTTTTCGCGAATAGTACCGTTGAACAACCAGGTGTCCTGGAGGACCATGCCGAAGATACTCCGCAAGCCTTCCCGCTCCAATTCTCGAATATCCACACCATCTACAGAGATTCTCCCCTTGGAAATCTCGTAGAAACGCATGAGCAGATTAACCAGGGTGGTCTTGCCCGCGCCGGTCGGACCGACGATGGCGATTGTCTGCCCCTGTTTCACATCGATATTCATATCCTCAATAAGTGGCTTGGTTTCTTCATAACTGAAACTGACATGTTCGATCTTTACTTCGCCTTTGGGATTTTTAAGTATCGGTGCATTATCAGCTGCCGGCGCTTCTTCCTCTTCATCTAGGATTTCGAACACACGCTCCGCCGCCGCGATAGTTGACTGCAGCACATTAGATATATTTGCGGTCTGCTGAATTGGTTGTGAAAACTGTCTCGCGTACTGGATAAACGCCTGGATATCTCCGAGCTTGATGGCACCTTTGGTAACGAGAACACCGCCGACAACACAGACAACCACATACCCTATATTATTCACAAACATCATGAGCGGCATGATGATGCCGGAAATAAATTGGGCTTTCCAGCCGGCGCCATACAGCCTTTCATTTATTCCGTTGAATTTATTGATAGATCTCTCTTCGTGACCAAAGGCTTTTACGATTTTATGCCCGGCGTACATCTCCTCGACATGACCATTGATTTCACCGAGAGTTTTCTGCTGAGCAGCAAAGTAACGCTGTGATCGTTTTAGGATCGGGGCGAGAAACATGAAACTCACCGGCAGGGTAATCATGATAACCACGGTGAGTACCCAATTTATAGAAAACATCATGATTATCACGCCTATTAAGGTAACAACCGCCGTGATAATCTGAGCGACGCTCTGTTGCAGGGTGGTGCTGATCAGATCAATGTCATTGGTCACCCGGCTCAGTATTTCGCCATGAGTGCGGGAGTCGAAAAACTTCAACGGCAGGCGGGTAAGCTTGCTGCTTACGGTTTCGCGAAGATCATAGACAGTCTTTTGTGCGACGCCGGCCATAATGAACTGCTGAATGAACATGAAAACCGCGCTGATCACATAAAGGCCCACAAGAATGAGAACAATACGAAGTATATAATCGAAATCTATAGCCGCGTTCGGTACTCCTCTCATCTTCATCATGAGACCCTCGAAAAGCTTGGTGGTAGCACGACCGAGGATCTTAGGGCTGAGAATGGCGAAGATAGTACTAACAATCGCCGCGAAAAAGACAGCGGTAAGGGCCACCCGCCGCGGCTTGAGGTATTTCACCAGGCGCTTGAGGGTCTTCTTGAAATTTTTCGGCTTCTCGACGGGCATTCCACCGTGCATTCCTCTTCCCGGTCCGCCCGGACGAAATGCCGGTCGTGAAGCCCCGCCAGGTCGACCCCCTGCTCCCGGCCCGCCATGCTGCATATTATCTTTTGCCATTACGCTATTTCCTCCACAGAGAGCTGGGAAAAAACGATTTCCCGGTACACTTCATTGTCTTTCATCAGATCCTGATGGGCACCTTTTCCCACGATCCTGCCTTCATCAAGTACAATAATCTGATCCGCCTCCATTACGGTAGTTACACGCTGGGCAACGATCAGTACGGTCGATTCTCGAGTTTCTGCTTTCAAGGCTTCCCGTAGACTGGCGTCGGTCTTAAAATCAAGAGCGGAAAAACTGTCATCAAAAATATAGATCTCGGGATTCCTGACAAGTGCCCGGGCGATAGACAGCCGCTGCTTCTGGCCCCCGGACACGTTGGTTCCGTCTTGAGCAATTACCGATTCGAGTCCGTCCTCCATTGCATCAATGAATTCCGCCGCCTGGGCGGTTTCTACAGCATGGCGAATCTCCTCATCGGTGGCATCTTCCTTTCCGTAGCGAATATTGTCAGCCATAGTGCCGCTGAACAAAACCGCGTTCTGAGGTACAAAACCGATCTTTGCCCGGAGGTCGGCTTGAGTCATCTCACGGATATCTAGGCCATCTACAAGTATGGTCCCGCTTCCGATGTCATAGAACCTGGGTATGAGATTAACCAGGGTCGATTTGCCTGACCCGGTACCGCCGATAATCGCGGTA
>JABGPX010000251.1 GCA_018644745.1 Spirochaetales bacterium | reverse complement strand
CGCCGGTTTTTAGAAAGCCTCTCTTTTTACGAACGACAGAGTATTCATGAAGTTGAGCGGCAGCAGCTAGCAAGAGTGACAGGCCTCGGGGTAACCTTCTCTGTCGACTCACGCCGTATAAGCCACAATCCCAGGCTAGACTGCGGCTCTCTCAGCGGTTTATCTGAGCACCTCGCAGTTCTCTTTTCCAACGCCGGTGTTAGAAGCTGTCCGAATTGCGGTACTACAATGACCAGAATTAGTATGGGCTGGCGGTGTAATACATGCAATGAAGAGCGGCCGAAGGATGAACCGAGGTATTTTCTGGCCTCAACATATGCTTCGGCATGTCTCCAATGCCATGGAGTCGGATCGATGCAGGTTCCGGCGCCGGAGAAACTCATTGTGAGACCCGATCTGCCATTGTGCGGCGGAGCCATGTATTCTCCGGGATTCTTCCCCAAAGGGTATCTCTGCAAGCCGTATAACGGCGGCTATTATCTTGTGCAGGCAGTTGCGTACCGCTATGATTTCGATCCTTGCGTTACGCCATGGAATAAGATGAGCGAGGAAGCCCGGCGAGCTTTTCTATTTGGTGATTCGGAACCTCTCATGGTACAGAGCGAGAATCGCAAAGGAGTCAGGTCGACTCATAAGCAGCTATATCCTGGATTTTACGGTTGGATTAGAGATTGGGATACTGGAGGCACATATACTACCACCCAGCCTTGTCCAAGCTGCCGGGGAGCCAGGCTGCGGCAGGAATTCCTCGATGTGACTCTCGAGGGTTTGACAATTCATGATCTCAGATCAATGCCATTTGTAGATCTCTTTGGAAAAATGAGTGGAATAGCTGCGCCAATCGTCCCCGCGAAGAACCTGGAGACCATTTTGTCCCGGCTTGGTTTTCTGTTATCCGTCGGCCTGGGCTATTTAAATCTCGACCAGCTCGTTTCTTCTCTGTCCGCCGGAGAGATGCAGCGGCTGCGGCTCTCCGGCCTTCTGAGCGGGAATATGAGCTCCCTCACGGTAATTCTGGATGAGCCCTGCCGGGGCCTGCACCCAACTGAGGTCAACGGCTTGATAGCCGCGCTGAAGCAACTTCGTGACCAGGAAAACACCGTGGTCGTCATTGAACACGAGCTCGATGTTATTCGCGCCGCGGATTATCTTATTGAACTCGGACCGGGTCCCGGCCTTGCCGGCGGCCAAGTCGTATATACCGGCGCACCATCGGATATGCCTTCGTCGACAGCTACCGGAAAATGGCTCTGTAAATCCGGTATGGGGATGGTAGTAGACCGTCATCCGCCTTCAGATGAAAGAGCCGACGTCGGTTTTAGCAATAGCGATTCATGGTTTAAAGTAACCGGTGCATCAGAAAACAACCTGAAGGATGTGGATGTCGGTTTCCCCGCCGGGAAACTGATAGGCATCTGCGGTGTTTCCGGTTCGGGAAAGAGTACCCTCATGGTCGATACCATTGGACGGGCGCTGGCACCCAAAAAGCACACGACTTCGATTTCTTATGAGCCGGTTGTTCCGGGAATACACAAGAAGCTGCTCAACCCGCCTCAGCGTTGTATTATCGTAGACCAGACCAAAGTAGGCATGATTAACCCCGCGGACTATCTCGGCGTAGAGAAAGCCCTTAGAAAAGCCTATGCGGAAAATGGAACCGCGGCTGCTCTCGGCCTTACCGAAAAGAGCTTCAATCGAAATTGTACGGCCTGCGGAGGTCGCGGCTACATTAAGACAAATCTCTCCTTTCTGCCCTCTCTCGTCACACCATGCGAAATTTGCTGCGAAACCGGCTACACGGGTGATGTCCTCGAGATCCGGGTCCGCGGAAAAAACATCGCAGAGATGCACGGGCTGACGATAGGGGAAGCTCGCGGCATTTGGAATGATGACCAGCGGATTGTTCGACCCCTGGAGGAAGCAGAGCGGGCGGGACTGGCCTACCTGCTTCTCCGACAGCCTGGTTACAGTTTGTCCGGCGGTGAAGCTCAGCGGCTGAAAATTGCAGGCGAGTTGGCGAAAAAGGCCGCACCAGGCACGCTGTATATATTTGATGAGCCGACGGTCGGCCTGCATATGGAGGACGTTGAACGGTTAATAGAATCGCTTATGAGATTGAGGAATGGCGGCCACACGGTGGTCGTAGTAGAGCATCATGTTCAGCTTCTTGGTTCGTGTGATTATCTCATTGAGCTTGGCCCGGCGGGAGGCGCCGATGGCGGATACATCGTGGCCGAAGGCAGGCCGGAAGAGGTCGCGTCCATGCGCACGCCGACGGCTAAATTTATAGCGGAGGTATTAGATGAGCATGGTTGAGGAAGAAACTCTCGTATACCTTCTTTCGGACCCATCTCCTTGCCTTCGATACCGGGTTCTCACTGAGCTTTGCGGTTTTCCCGCTGATCATCCCGAAGTATTAGAACTTGCGGAAACTCGTGAGAGTGATCCGCTCATACCTAAATATGCAGAGCCGACGGAATCCATATCGCTGCAGACCGCGATATCACGTTTGAGGTGCTTGGGGTATCTTGGTTTTGATCGGTTTCATCAGTCGGTGAAGGTATTGGCCGAACATGTATTTTCATTCCAGAGGAATGACGGCTCATGGCCGCTACCCGGTCTTGCGGATGAGCACGAAGATAAAGAGGGGACAGAGGGATACAGCATGGTTCCCCTTCAGACAGCGTTACCCCTTGTCGGACTTTCTGCCTGCGGCTATTCAGCGGACAATCGAAGCGGCAAAGGGTATCGCTGGCTGCTCTCCAAACAGCTGCCGGACGGGAGCTGGCCGACGGGATCTTCTTCAGGAGTAAACGGCAGGGTCGCCGGGTACAGAAAATTGTCTCATTCACGATGGGGCTGCAGATCGAATACAACCGCCGCGCTTATGTCGCTTGCATGGCACTCTGAGCACAGGAGAGCAGCCGGACCCCGACGGGGGCTTGATCTGCTCCTTGGGAGGGGTAAGCAGGAAGCCGGTAATATCGGATTTGAAGTATCCCGCGGCATAGGAGCTGAGCCCACGCGCGGATTCTTCACTTACTTCGCGAGGGAGGATGCCGGTCTCGTCCTCGAAATCTGTCGTCGCTTTGCTATCTCAATTGAAGATCGTCGGGTATATCGTATTCGCGATTTTATACTGAGCCAAAGGAACGGCGCCGGGTTATGGATATATTCCCGGCGGAATCAAGTCTCGCGATGGATAACTTTTTTTCTCCTGCGTTCAATTTACGGCCCGGTAGACGAGGATTCGTGGATCGGCAGCGAGCCGGAAACTGCATTTCAAGAATATCCCAAGACGCCTCGGAGATGGTAAATTATTTGGCAATCAGTTTTGCGACCTTCAGAATGTTCTGTCTTTTCCCGCAGAGAAAGAGCCTGTCCTGCTTCGCCACCACAGTGCTTCCGGCGGGCACTTCGAAGCTCTTATCGAGGTCATGAAACACGCAGGTGAACAGCACGCCTTTCGGGAACCCTTTCAGCCGGGTGATTTCCGCGATCTGCATATCTACCAAAACTGACTCCGCCGGCACATTGACAATGTCTACTTCAAGGTCGCCCAGGCTAATTACCTTTCTTAGCTCTGGTGTTTCAATGTTGACAATGAACTGCTCGATAAGAAGCTCAGTTACTCTGGCGATATTTGTTACACCAATTTTGCGGTATATATCCTCATATTTCGGGTCGTTCATTCGGACATGGATATTGGGTACCGCCAGGTGCTTTGCCAGCAAAGCAAACGTAAGATTGTCAGAATCATTCCGCATCGCGGCAATTGCGATGTCGCTTCTTTCAATCCCTGCATTTTCCAGAACAGTAAGATCGGTCGCATTGCCGTTTATAGTAAGGGCTCCATACTCGGCATAAATCGATTCACAGATTGCTTTGTCCCGATCTATCACAACGACATCGTGCTTTGCTTCCACCAATCGTTTCGCCAAGCCTCTTCCAATTCTGCCGCCTCCGGCCACCGTTATATACATGTTATCCCTCCGTTGTCTTTACTTACTGGATTCGGGCCATCTACCTTCGCCAGGCTCTTGGGCTGAAGATAAGAAGTACCGGCAATATCTCGAGCCTTCCCGCGAGCATACCCAATATATAGGTTAACTTGACTATTCCAGGCAGCTGAGACATCTCCTGCACGCTGAAATACGCCGGACCGATATTTCCTACTGCTGAGAACATGCCGGAGAAGGACTGCCAGGCGTCCAGGTCCGCGAACAGTGCGGTAATGCCCCCGCCTGCGAGGATGAGAAGCAGCCAGCCGAAAAAAAGGCCGGTGATTCTGCGAATCTCATCATCAGGAAAAATCTTATGATCGATAATGACCTGGGACAAGGCCCTTTTCGGCAGCCGCAGTCTTCGGATTTGATTTTTGAAAAGCTTGCCCAGAATCACCATTCGAAGAACCTTGATACCGCCGGCGGTGGATCCGACGCTGCCGCCGATCAACATGAGCACCAGGAAGAGCTGTTTCGAAAGAGCAGGGAAAAAATTAGAATTGATATCGACTGTTCCGAATCCTGTGGTGGTAATAACCGCGGAAACCGTAAACAAGACCTTTCGAAAATTCTCTTCAAATGCGGCAAAAACATTCTCGGATAAACCGATCGTCCTATCGAGAAGGATTAAGGCCGACACTCCAAGAACAATTGCTATAAATGCCCGGAATTCTATATCACTGATTACTTCCCTGAATCTACCGGTGAGAATTTTAAAGTGGAGCAGGAAATTCACTCCGCCGACCAACATGAAAAATGTGATTGTGTATTCTATCAGGCGGTAATGCTGGTATCCCGCTTGCCGGAAATAATCGATACTCGCGTTGTAGGTACTGAATCCACCTGTCGAAAGAGTTGTAAGAGCGTGGCAGATTGAATCAAAGACACTTAAGCCCAGCACCTTCAGGATAATAGCCTCAAGAAGAGTAAATCCGGCGTAAATCGACCATAACATCGCCGCGGTTCTATAGATATTGGGTGTCGGCCGGGCAGAATCGATCTTGTGAGCTTCCGCGGAAAAAAGCTGAAAGTAAGCTCCATTTGATCTGAAGGTAATAGCAAGAAAAAGCGTGAGAATTCCAAGGCCGCCCAGCCACTGTATAAGACTCCGCCAAAAGAGAATGCTTTTCGGGAGACCTTCTATCGCGGTAATCACGGTAATGCCGGTGGTGGTGAATCCGCTGACTGATTCGAAGTACGCGTCGAGATAGCTCATGCCCGCGCCGATCGAAAAGGGCAGAGCTGCAAATAGGCAGAGAATGAACCATGCCACACCGCAAACCAGCAGACTCTGCCGGTAGAAAAGCCTTCCCATTGTGAAAAGACGCTGCAGCAGGAAACCCGTGGTCAAACACGCGCCGGCCG
>JABGPX010000252.1 GCA_018644745.1 Spirochaetales bacterium | reverse complement strand
CCCATCTCATGAGGGTTCGTGTGGACAAGTTCACGGGAAAAGTTGATGTGCTCAAGCACGCTGCATCCCATGATGTGGGGAAAGTGGTGAATCCGCTTGGAGTAAGCGGGCAGATCGAGGGAGCGTCTCTCTTCGGATATGGTCTTGCTCATATGGAGAAGGTGGAATACAAAGACGGCATAATTCAAAACCCCAATTTCGCCGACTACGCGATTCCGACGATTCTCGATCGTTTACCGACGGAAGCCCATTTTGTCGAAGACCCTACACCGAACGGTCCGTATGGAGCCAAAGGGATCGGTGAACCGCCAGTTGCCGCGGCGTGCGCGGTATTCGCAAACGCGGTGTCCGACGCCATTGGAAAGCAGTTCACATCGCTGCCCATCGTTAGAGAAGATATTGTTCGTGCGCTGAGAGAGGAGGTATGAAATGTTATTAAAACATGGCCTGGTGCTGACTTTTGAACCGGACACCCTTGGTGGCGAAATAATACCCGACGGCGCGGTATATATTGACGGCGACATTATTGCGGATATCGGCACCACTGAAGCCCTTGCTTCAAAGTATCCTGATGCTGACTGTATCGACGCGGCAGGCAAGGTCATTATGCCCGGCTTTATTGTGGCTCATACTCATATGCCTTATGTCCTCGGCCATAATCAGCCTGTAGATTATTCGCAGCTGCAGAGTTTTTGGGACATGCTTCAGAAAATGGGATGGGAATGGCTCGAAGATATAACTACCCGCGACGGTATTTATGCTGCCAGTCGTTACGCAGCAATGAAAATGGTCAAGAGCGGTGCCACCACCATTTGCGATTTGGTGGAGGGACCAAACGCGCTGCCCGGTCCGCTGGCTTCCAGTGTTAAGGCAATCGACGAAATCGGTATTCGAGCCCAGTTGGGATATGAGGTAACCGAGCGGGTTCCAGGCAAGTCGATACTCGATGCGCTCGATCCGGAGATGGCGGAAAAAGGTTTCGAAGAAAATCTGCGCTTTATTCACGCTGTGAAAGGCCATAGCCGAATAAGTCCGCGGCTGGGTGTTCACACCGCTTATACCAATACTGAAAATACTTTGCGAAAGGCCCGGGCATTCGCCGAAGAACACGGGTGCGGAATCCAGATCCATATAGCCGAGATTCCCCGAGCCTTTCTCGTTGAAAAATACGGCAAATCCGCGCCCCAGCTGCTCGAGGAAACCGGTCTTCTCGGGCCGGATGTGCTCGCGGCCCACTGCATCGATCTTACCGATGAAGATATGGATATTCTACGCAGAAATGATGTGAAAGTAGCCCACACACCCATGACGAATTCTCTCGGCGGTAATGGAGTGGCCAGGGTGCCTGAGATGCTGGAGAAGGGAATGACCGTCGCCCTCGGGCACGATTGTTTTTTCACGCTGGATACCGCGGAGTATATGCGGTACGCCTATCTGGTTCACAAGGCACATAACGCGAATCCTATGGCTTTGCCGCCGTTTCAGCTTATGGACATGGTGCTGATGAAAGGCGCGGCGGCTCTTGGTATAGCCGATCAGGTGGGTTCTTTGAAAGTCGGTAAGAAGGCGGATATCCTTATTCTGAATCCGGATTCTCCGACTCCGATAACCGCCGAAACAGTTATGTCATATTTCACTATGACTTTTACTGGAAGAGATGTCGAGACAGTTTTAATCGACGGGAATACGGTGGTAGAAAACGGCAACCTCTGTACCGCCGATGAAAGCGAAGTGGCGTCTCTCTGTCTTGAAGAAGGCCGGAAATTGTGGCAACGCAACGGGATCGAAATCTAGGAGTTCTTTTATGTCTGTATCATTAGAAACTGATTTTTGCGGTATATCATTTAAAAATCCCATCATTGTACCGGCGGGAGTTCATGGCAGAGATGGAAAAACGATAAGAGATGTCTCAGCCTCCGGAGTTGCCGGTATCTGCACGAAGACTATTGTATCGCAACCGGCAAGCGATGTGCTTCCGTGTTTCGCTCCGGTTTCAGGCGGCATGGTGAATTCGGTGTTCGGCTCAGATAAGCCGTCGGAGTATTGGTTTTCCGAAGGCATAAAAACTGCGAAAGACGGGCAGGCGCTCGTGCTGGCCAATCTTGCGGGTTTCTCGGCAGAGGAAGCAGCGGATCTCGCGGTAAAAGCAGAAAAATCCGGTGCTGACATGATAATCGTACCCACTCATTGTCCTCATATGGGTGAGATTTTAATGGCGATGTTCCCGGGCATGGAGTATCCCGAACCAAAGCTTACGAACCTGGATCCGATGAAAGACTCGATTAAGCAGATCAAGCAGGCCGTTAAGATTCCGGTGGTTGTGAAACTGTCGGGCACCTTTTCTCATATAACCAGAGACTGGGCGATCGGTGTAAAGGAATCCGGAGCAGATGGAATTGCCTGTTCCGATGCAATGGGACCGGCGCTGGCAATCGACATCGATACGGGCGAACCTTTGCTCGGCGGACCGAGGGGAGTCGGCGGACTTACCGGTCCGGCGATTATGCCGATTACCCTGAGAATGGTAATGGAAATCGCCATGGCGGTTGATCTTCCGATAATTGCCGTCGGTGGAGTCAGCAGCGCGGTGGACGCGCTTAAATACATGATGGTTGGAGCGTCTCTCGTTGGCGTATGTACCGCGGGCCATGTAAACGGTATCGATAGGTATACAAGGATTATCAAGAATCTCACATCATTGCTGCAGGAGCGGGGAGCCTCTTCTCCGAAAGATGTGCGGGGTCTTACCTTGGCGAGAATAGCCGAACGAAAAAAACAGAATCGGACTGCGGTAACCGAGCCGCAGGTTCCTGCCGTGAACGCAGATCTATGTACCGCCTGCGGGAAATGCGAAACCGTCTGCGCTTACGGAAGCGCCGTGGTGGACCGTTTTGTTAAGATCGATCAGGAAACATGTGTCGGCTGTGGGCTCTGTGTGAGCGTGTGTCCAACCAAGACACTCTCACAGAGCTACTATACTAATTAGCTTAAATGGTTTCATGGAAACCATAAAACTTATTGAAGGAGTTCGATATGAAAAAAGCAGTGAAGCTCTTCTTGGTGATGGGCCTGCTCGCATGCCTTGCGGGACCCGCAATGCTCTTTGCCGGTCCGGGTGCCGAAAGTACCGAAACCGGCTCTTTTGACATCGGGATTTTCGTACCCGGCGTAGTTGCTGGAAGCCCGTTGTATGAACAGCTGGTGTCAGGTGCTGAGAGGGCAGCCGCCGATGCGGGAAACGCGACGGTAAAGGTTCTCGAAGGCGGATTTAATCAGGGCGAATGGGAAGAGAAATTGATGTCGTTGGCCGCCACGATGGAGTATGAACTCATTCTTACCTCCAATGGCGCCATGCCGTTTGTTGCCATGCCGGTAGCAGAGGCATTCCCGGATCAGAAGTTCCTTATCGTTGATGCTATTTTCGAGGGCCATCCTCAGATGCACACACTCCTCTACAACCAGTTTGAGCAGGGCGCCATGGGCGGCTTTCTCGGCGCATTGGTCAGCACGAGTGCCATGGATGGGGCAAATCCTGCTCTCAAAATCGGCCTTATTGCCGGTCAGGAATATCCCGCGATGAATGACATGATCGTGCCCGGATATGAGTACGGCGCCAAGCAGGTAAATAAAGGTTTTGAGGTTGATTTCAGGGTACTGGGTAACTGGTACGACGCAAACAAGGCCGGCGAATTAGCCAACAGCATGTTCGACGCCGGTGTTGATGTGATTTTGACCGCATGCGGCGGAGCCAACCAGGGTGTTATTACAGCGGCGCAGGATCGCGGAAAATACGTGCTGTATTTTGATGATGAGAACTACGGCCTTGCGCCGGGAACCATCGTCGGATGCTCCGTTCTTATGCAGGATCGTGCAGTATATGAGCAGGTAACCGCGGCAATCGCTGGTGACGTTGAATGGGGAGCCGCGGAGATTGTCGACGTGGCAGGTGGATACGTTGGTTTTGTAGACGACCATCCCTTGTATGTCGATGCGGTTTCAAAGGAAGTTCGCGACATGATGGCAGGAGTACTTGCGGATGTTCGCGCCGGAAAGATAGCCCTCGAAGTACCGAAATTCTGGTAAAGAGAACAGGCAAAGCTTTTTTAGCGGAGGACGCCGAATTGACGTCCTCCGCTCACTTAGAGAATCACACAAGAGGAGATGTCCGTGGCACTTTTGGACATGCGGGGTATCTGTAAATATTACCCCGAGAGCAGCGTTCTGGCCAACGATCATGTAGATTTTTCACTCGATGAAAATGAGATACACGCGATCGTCGGCGAGAACGGCGCTGGTAAAACTACACTCATGAAAATCCTCTACGGTCTGGAAAGGCCGGATGATGGACAGATCCTCATTGACGATTCCGAAGTACTAATAAAGAGTCCTATTGACGCCGCCAAACATGGTATCGGGATGGTACATCAGCATTTTCGATTGGTTCCTGATTTCACGGTCGCGGAGAATGTTACGCTTGGTATTGAACCAAAAAAATATGGACTCTTTCTGGACCGAGACCTCGCCATCGAGCAGACCCGTTCGGTACTCGAGGAATTCGGGTTCAATCTTGACCCTGAGAAAAATATTTCCGATCTCACCGTAGGGCAGATGCAGCAGGTAGAGATAGTGAAGCTGCTGTACCGAAAAGCCCGGGTGCTTATTCTCGATGAACCCACCTCGGTTTTAGCGGAGCAGCAGATAACGAAGCTTTTCGAAACACTCAAAACTCTTACCAGTACAGGCAAAACAATTATCATCATCACCCACAAACTCGGGGAGGTTAAATCAATCTCTCAGCGAGTTACGGTAATGCGTCAGGGCAAATCGGTGGCCGTTCGGTTGACCGATTCGGTCGATGAAAAAGAGCTATCAAAACTCATGGTGGGAAAGAGTGTAATTTTCAAATTTGAAAGAGAGGAAACTGCTCCCGGTCCCGGCGTAATCGAACTGCGCGATGTGAGCGTTCTCGAGAACGGCAGGCAGCGGCCTCACCTTGATAAAGTGAATCTTAAGATTCACGAAGGCGAGATTGTCGGTGTCGCCGGAGTTGCCGGTAACGGGCTGGGCGAACTAGAAGAAACGGTCAGCGGACTTCGGGTAGTACACGGCGGCAATATCGTCCATCGCGGGCAGGATATAACGAATCAAGGATCGTATATTCTCCGCGAGCGGGGTCTGGCATATGTACCTGCGGATCGATTGCGCAGAGGTTCCAGCCTGAGGTCATCAGTTCTCGAGAATATGATCATCTCCACACATCATACTTTCTTGAAGCGGGGAATAATCAACCAAAACGCGGTCAAGAGCTTCGGCAGAAACCTGTCAAAGAACTTCTCGATCAGTACTGAACTCGATGTTCCGATAGGTACTCT
>JABGPX010000997.1 GCA_018644745.1 Spirochaetales bacterium | reverse complement strand
GGCCAACAGAACAAATTTCTTCATTTTCGCTCCTGTCAATATCGTTCATTAGTCGTAAAAAAGAGAGAAAAAGTTCCATATTTATAAGTTTCCGGAAAGCACGGCAGG
Organism: Spirochaetales bacterium; assembly: GCA_018644745.1. Next base: position 5,267 of record JABGPX010000997.1, on the reverse strand, counting down.
GGATTCCATGTCACCAGCTACTAAAAGAAACCTTGCCTTGGCCGTCGCGATTGTCAGTCCATTGAGATCGGAGATGACACCGCTTGTCTCAACAATCCGTGATCTTGTTTTCTCCACTTTTCCTACAACAGTGATCTCGGTGCCGGTTTGCACCGGATTATGGTATCTCACAGATAACTCCGCAGTAATTGCGTGGCCGAGCTTGTTGATACATGCATGAGCCATTGTTTCATCCAGCAGCATAGAGAGAAGACCGCCGTGGGTCATTTGCTTCCACCCGGAAAGCCAATCTGGAATTACCAATCTTGTTCTGACGCCTTCATCACCATCACCGGTGGCGGAAAATGTAAGCTTCAGTCCTTTCGTGTTGTCCTTTCCGCAGCAAAAACAATTATCATCTCGAATAACAGTACTATCGCTACTAATGAGTCGATCTTGAGCTTGTTCATTCATTTCATAACCCGCTATATTATCGGTTTCCGGACAGAGACAGCAATTGCTCATTGGTCTCTCGAAACCTTCTCACTATCACTGGCAGGATGTCTAAAGCAATTTTGGGATTTGCTTTTAGTACTGAAGTAAAATCCCATGAAGCAAGCACCAGGCATTCACTTTCTTCCGCTGCGATAACACTAGCGGTTCTTTTTGCGCCATCGAGTACGGCGAGTTCACCAATGAACTCCCCTGAACCATGTGTGGCAATCTCAATTTCTCTTCCGTCATCGGTCTTTTTTACAATCTTGACTTTGCCTCGAATGATAACAAAGAGGCCGACACCTTCATCATCCTGGCGGACGATGAAGTCACCTGCGCGATAGGTGCGGAGAGTGCACACCCGGCTCAATCGGTTTAAATTTCGGTCGTTCAAATTTGCGAACAAACTTACTTTGCCTAAGAATTTCGCTTTATCCATGGATTCCTCCCTATTGAATGGGCATGTACACGAAAAGCTACGCGGCTGATTCCGCACAATATGCGGTGCCTCAGCCTGCCATATTCCAGAATATAGTATAGTTTTCCCCGCGCGGGATCACAAGAGCAGGTTGTTAGGGATGAGTCCTGCCATTTTGCTCATGGATGATCTTTTTCTGTCGAAGTCTGCGAAATACATTATTCAAGAGCAAAGCTATCAGATAAATCCCTCCCGCAACGAGAATAATCATTGAGCCACTTGGAGTATCTGCAGAGTAGCTGAGAGCCAGGCCGGTGCTCGAGAAAACCATAGTGAGGAGAGATGATGCCAACATCATTTGCCAGAGATTTTTCGCAAAAAGAGAAGCTACAGCGGCAGGTAATGTCAACAAAGCAATTACCATTACAATTCCAACAATCGATGCCATAAGAACCACGGTAAGGGCGGTCAGCACGAGAAGCACAACATAGTACAAGCCGGTATTCAATCCTCTCACGGAGGAAAACTCCTCATCAAAGGCAACCGCCTGAAACTGGCGGTAAAGGAGTATTCCCGCAAGTACTACTACCCCGTCAAGGACAGCGATAAGTACTAAATCCTGCCTAGAAATGATCAATATATTGCCAAACAGATAGCTCATCGGATCCACATACCCGGGAGTCCGAGCGATAAACAGCAACCCGGCGGCCATCCCTATGGCCCAAATAGCACCGATAACTGTGTCTTCTCGCTGCTTGGCATACATGCTAACCAGCGCGATAATCAGCGCCGCGAGTATCGCCGCAAAAATCGCACCGAGAAGAGGGGTTAGCCACTGAGCATCATGTGCAGATTGCATATACAATCCGAACCCGATTCCTGCAAGCACCGAATGGGCAATGGCGCCGGCAATCGAGCTTATTCTGCGAACGACGACATATGTTCCTATTATTCCGAATGAGATGCTCGACAGGAGTCCGGCAATAAGGGCGTACCTGATGAACGGCACCGCCGGGTTTGACAAAACCGCGAAAAACTCCTTCATTTACATGTGCCCCTTCTCAGCTTCGCCATGGTCGACCATACGGATTTTGCCCTCATAGAGAGAATGGATCATTTCGCTTGTAACCTCATAGGTCGGGTGAAATCGAACGGTCTCATTCACGCAAAGCAGATTCGTAACGAGATGAGATACAAAACCCAGATCATGTGTAATCAGAATTACAGTCATGCTCTTGGCAAATGATTCAAGCATCGAACTCAATCTGTCTTCGACGGCAATATCGACATTGGATGTAGGCTCATCCAGCAGAAGAATTTCCGGTTCAGAAACCAGCGCTCGGGCGATCAATACACGCTGGCGCTGGCCGCCAGAAAGGCTGGAAAACTGAAACCCCGCGTGATCCTGAAGCCCGACCTGCTCCAGAGCACTGAGCGCGTAATCTTTGTTCTTTTTACCCAGAAAACCGATACCGCGACGCATTCGTCCCATTAGGATCACATCAAGAACGGAAATCGGGAACTGAGGATCGAACTGAGTATACTGAGGAACGTATCCAACACGTCGCCGCGAGAGGGACGGAGGAACACCAAACAACTGAATATCACCTTGGGTCGGGTGTGCAAGACCAAGGATCAGCCTGGCGAGGGTGGTTTTGCCTCCGCCATTCGGACCGATAACGGATACAAACTCTCCCGCATTCACCTCAAAGTTCACGTCTGTAAGAACCGGAACATCGCGGTACGAGAAATTGACATGTTTGAACACAAGTATACTCATCCTCCGTCCCTCGCATGGCTCTCTGAAATTACCTCTGATTGATCACCCGTTATCGCGCCGGTTAGTTCTGTCATCATCTCGATCCAATTATCCGAAAGCGGATTCACTGATACAACGCTAGCACCGACCGCTTCCGCAATTCGATCCGCGCCGGCATGTGAGAATTGAGGCTGCACAATGATCGCTGCTGCTTCTTCTTTTCGTGCTTCATCAATGATCCTTTCGATCTGCCTCGGCGAAGGTGCGTTGCCGCCGATTTCCACAGAGCGCTGAATCAGCCCAAAGGTATCCGCGAAATACCCGAAAGTAGGATGATACACGAAGAGCATTTTGCCGCGAATAGACGAAAGAGCTTCGCGTGTCCGGGTCGCAATTCTATCAATATCTGCTGAAAACATTTGGAATCCTCGAGAATAATCCTCCGTCCCTCCCGGATCAAGCGATGACAAAGCGTCCCGCATGTGCGCAGCCTGAATTTTCACTTCTTCAAAGCCAAGCCAGATATGAGGGTCCATATCGTCATGGTCCTCCTCTTCTGTATCGTGGATCTCCTCGATAGAACGTAATTGGATTCCTTCTCTTGTGTCGACTATGAGCAAATCCGGTAGGCTGCTCTCTATCCGGGGCAAAAAGGCCCGTTCATAATCAACTCCAATTGAAAAGAAGACATCCGCTTCGCTCAAAGCTACCACCTGCCTTGGAGTCGGTTCATATGTGTGGGGGCTTTTGCCGTCCTGAACAAGAACGTGGACATTGATGCGATCTCCACCGACACGGCGCACAAAATACGCCTGCGGAGGAATACTCACGAACACGCTCAAATGGTAAGGGGAGGAATCGCTATCGGGTGAGACCCAATTTGTGTCGTTATCCTTCCTAGATGAGCAAGCCGTGATGAACAGTACACAGAGAAGAAGAGCTGTCAGGCGAAAATTATCTTTTTTCATGGCATCTGATTATCCGACGATAGAGACTCCAATTGGACCTGTCAAGGATACACAAAGAGCAAGAGCATGCAGATAGCTTTTCTTTAAGGTATCGATTATTTTAGTACCTGGGGAGATAATGGCAACATTACGTAAAATAATCAGACACATATTCACGCTTCCCATTTTACTCTACCAGAAGGTTATTTCTCCCGCATTACCGCCATCGTGTATCTATGAGCCAACCTGTTCACATTATGCAACGAAAGCAATAATGAAGCATGGTATAGTAAAAGGTATATTGCTTGGAATACCCAGGATTTTTCGGTGCCTTGGCGGATTATACACGGGCGGCAAAGATGAAGTTCCTGTTGTATTCTCATTTAGGGCAATAGGCGAAGGTTACCGCACTTTCTGGCGAGGAAGACGGAAATAGCAAAAAGATCATCGACGAAAACCATCTGATGGTATAATATTTCAAACAAGACTACGAAAAAAGGGAAGTAATATGACTGTAACATACTGTGACGTTACCGGAAACGAAATCGAGAACGCAACAACAAATTATGCGTGGAGAATCCGAGACCTCCGTTTCGATACCATCAGAGGGCGCGATTTCTCCGTGGATGGCCTTCGCAAGCTCGAAAAGGCTGTTAAAGACGAGATGGAGAAAGAAGACCGTTTCAATTTTATGGAATACAAAAGGATATTAGGCGAAAAAATCACTGCCATGGCCGAGTAGAGAACGAATCCAGATTTATCGCTATTTTCCTTTGAACGCGCCTCCCGTTCTATCAGTACAAACTGGATGAAGTCCCAATAGTCTACACGCGTTCTCTCCCATGAGAAGTTTTTCTCTCTCGGGATCAAGAGCCATCTGTTTGATCAATTCTCTATCAGATAGCTGATCATCCCATGGAGAATCGGTCCCAAACAGCGAGTATTCCGCCGGATGCAGATTCAGAAACCTTTGAGCCCTCTCTTTTCCAATAAAGGGCATAGAGTGTGATGTATCCATATAAATTTTTCTGCCGACGAGAAGCCGTTCCACATCATCCCAGTCTTCCCATCCGCCAAAGTGTGAAGTAACGAGCTTGAGCTCTGGAAACTTGCTTATTGTTGAAAGTACTCGCGCGGGATCGGCTTTTTTTATCCGTTCAAAAGCCAAATCATAGCCTGTATGAAGCAGGAGAATGAGGCCTTCTTGCTGTATGCGGTTCATGATCGGCTGGAGCCGTTCTTCATCAAGGAAAAAATTCTGATAATAGGGATGCATCTTTATCCCGCAAAAACCAGCCTTTTTTACCTCGGTAACTTGATCGACCGCAGAAGGATCATAAGGGTGAACCGATGGAAAGGGAATTATTCTATCCGACGCTATGGTCTCTGACCAGGCCAATATCGATTTGAATTGCCCGGGTTTGGTTGTGATTGAAGCCACAACTGAAGCATTCACACCTGCTCGATCCATGGAACGCAACAATGAGGAAATCTTTCCATCAAGAAACGCTTTTATGTCACCTTCTTCCTCGAGGTATAGAATAGCCCTTTCCGCTAACTCATCTGGGAAAGCATGTGTATGAAAATCGACTATCATTTGCTAAGAAATCCTCCGTACAACTGGCTTTGGGAATCTGCTAAGAAGTGAATTGACCAATCCACAGGCGGT
>JABGPX010000255.1 GCA_018644745.1 Spirochaetales bacterium | reverse complement strand
AAGCAACCTCAACGAAACCGCATTTGTCGGGACCTCAATTTACTTTGCTCTTTCCTGCGTGTGGATGGTGTTAATCTGCCGGGCGATTTTTGTTCACCCGGCTGCCGCGGCCCTGGAATACAAAATCATTGAGATTGAACATACAGCTAAGGCAGATCCCGTGCATTTCGACCGTGATAAATTCAGTCCCTGGGCTTATCTACTCCTCCTTTTAGTTCTTCCAATAATAGGTATCTGTTTATTCCTCATCATCGGGGCCGATGTATCAATATTCTTGAGCCCGGAAGCTTTTGCTATTGTACCCTTAGCCACCCTGTTTATATGTGCTGCAGGTGTGGGATTCAAGAAAATATTCGGCGCATTCAGAACGGCAGCGAGCAAAGAACCCCGCACTGAATCTGATATACGTCAAGCTGCCGGTATATTGAGACGCATCGGGCTGGTTTCTATAGAAATGGGCGTGACAGGAATGGTCATTAAGCTCATTATTATGCTGACCGTGCTCGACGAACCTGCTGCTATCTTCGGCCAGTTTATAATGGGATTGGTACCACTATTGTACGCAATGTACATTACCGGGGCACTTTGCTTCCCGATGATAAATCGATGCAAATTGCATTTGACTACCTTAGCGATAGATAAGGAGCGGGAGGGAAACGATGGGTAGTATTTCCAGGGAAGATCAGAATAGCAGCAAGCCTCTTCTTGGCGGTATTGACGTGCCCGACGGAGATCCGATCGCGGTGGTCGACGGTGTAGGTGAAAATCATCCTATTACATACCTTAGCTGGGACACCGAGGGCGGCAATAGAGTGCAGGTGAACCTGCTGCGTTCGACAATCGCCTTATGGGCGCGCAGAGAAGGATCTTGGCACGAGACGCATGGAACGGAGAGCGGAGTGACCCTTGCGGCGACTCGGGAAGGGGCTTGTATCACCCTTCGCGTGGAGACCCACGGTAGGAACATCGATCGCGTGCGGGTGGTCGTTCCGTTCAATCCACGATCCGCCGCTACGACATTCATTCCTTCGGGATGGAGCGGACCGAATGAGATGACTCTTCCGGGAATAATAAGTGCCCCGGATTTCGGGCAGATGCTGCTGTCTACAGACGACACCGATTCCGTGCGCGTATCCCTCTTCGGGCGCCGCGCGGATGAGCATACGATCGATCTGCATCTCGAATGGCCGGTAGATAGACCGAACATGCTGGTAAGGTTCAGCCTCAAACCATCGCACCTCCCCGCGCCCGACGGAATGCAAGACGAGGAACTCTGGCGAGCCGTTCGACGCGGCTGGTTCAACATGCTGCAGCCGAGCGCCGAGTGGGGAACACCCGGGGGAACTCACTGGGCGGCTCCCGGCCTACTCGCGAACAACGTGATTAGCGATCCGGTCAGCTGCGTGCTCTATATGATTGCAGACCACGTACTCCTGAATCCGGTTCTCGCTCCCGGAATTAACGCAACTGTCGCTCTTCGCCGCACCGTTGACTGGTGGCTGGACAATGGAGTTTCTCCGAACGGCGAAATGACGTCCTGGCGCGTCGTCCACGGAATGTTAGATGCAAACGCCTCACCCATCATCGCCGCCTGGGACTACACCGAGGCCGCAAACGATTTGATTTGGGCCAGTCAACGCATAGGCGATATAGAGTTCTTGGCAGACTATCTGGCTAAACGAGATCTAAACGGAGATGGACTTGTGGAGTCGGTGTATTCGGGCAACTACGGAACTCAGATCGGACGCCTTGGCGCCTCGGCCTTCGACACCATAAACTCAGGATACGAGGATGCGTATCTCAACGCGCTCACATATCGGGCATGGCGGTGTCTCGCGGACATCGAACGCAAACTCGGTCGCGACGAGCCGGCGGATCGGTACGCCCAACTCGCAAACCGGCTCCGCGCCTCATACCAGGGCCGATTCTACAATTCCAAAACCGGATGGTTAGCCTGGTGGATCAGCAAAGACGGGCAGATGCACGATTTATGCGCGCCGTTTATAACGAGTATCGCCATAATATACGGCCTGGTTGATCCCGAGCCAGGGGGAGTTATGCTTCTGAAGCTCTGGGAAAAGATCCAATCGGCGGGTTTCGCACGATTCGACCTAGGGCTCCCGCTCACCCTCGAACCGGTGCGTAAGGGCGAGTACGCGCAACCCGCGGAAGGCGGTGAGACAGGAACATACGGCCGGCCATCAAAAGAAGACGGCAGTGATACTTTTCAGCAGTATTTGAACGGCGGGTGTTGCGTGAATGATGCTTACCACTTCATGACCGCGCTCTATATTGTCGGAGAGAGTGAAAAAGCGAACTATGTCCTATCCGCAATGCTCAAGCGTCAGGTCGAAGGTGCCTTTGAGAACGGAGGGGGATTCCAAAACGGCGTTATCGATAAGGTTCCATTTGGCGCGGAGTTCTATGACTGGAACGGTAATACAACCGGCTACGAAGGTCACCTGGTGTATAGTTTCTCGTTCCTCCAGACTGTGCTTTTACGGGTAGACGAGATTCGAACCAGGATACTTCGCCCGCTATTTGAGTGACTCATAGCGGCGCTCCGGAAACGCTCCTTTCACCAATCAGTTTTGATTGATATTAAATGTCTTCTCGATATCTTCTATGGTCTTTGGAATACCAACTGTGAGTACTTCGTTGCCAGACTCGGTAATCAGTAAGTCGTCCTCAATTCTGAAGCTGAACTCCTCATCGGGAATTCCCATTGCGGAGTCGATGGCAAGAACCATTCCCGGAGCCAGGGGCATATATCGGTCACCCACGTCATGAACATTCAGCCCCACAAAGTGATTAAAGCCGCAATAAATGTAAAGCCCCTTTGTGTTTTCATCGTTTATTCCCATTTTATCGAGTTCTTCGCGAATAAAGGCGCTGCCGTATTCGATAGTCTGCTTCATCGTAACGCCGGGTTTTATGTATGCGATCAACTTATCCATTGCGTCGTAGCAGATTTTGTACATGGTTGTCTGTCGGTCGTTAAATTTCCCATTGGAGGGAATAACCCTGGATACGTCTGAGGTATACCAGTTTGACTGAGCTCCCACATCAAGTTGAACAAATACATCATCTTCAATTTTTTTATCGTTGGCCGAATAGTGTCCGATAAGGGCATTTTTGCCGGAAGCAACTATGCTGGCAAAGGCCGGAAGGGGCTCCCCGTTTTTGTATAGCTGATACATGAATTCCGCTTCCAGATCTCTCTCATTAATAGAAGGCCTGCAGTTTTTCATCATGCTTATAACGCCCGCTTTCGTGATATCCGCTGCTTTCCTAATTTCCGCAATCTCTTCCTTTGTTTTGTACACCCTGAAATTGCAGATAGTTTTATGAATATCACCTATTTTGATACCCGGGTATTTAATCCCGAATTCTTCGGCATAAACCTCAAGCGGTGTTTGTGCAGCATCTATATGCAGCCTTGTAAAATCAAAATACACCGTTTCACATGACATCCGTTCTATATGACGGGATACCAGAGTATTAAAGGCATCGACATCGTTTACATTTTCCAAGCCCGATATCTCTTTTGCCTCTTCCTTTGAGAGTGGAAAATCGGTAAGTCCCGCAACGCTGTGTTTACCATCGGGCAAAAATAACGCAGCTCCACTTGTACCCGAATGCTTCCAGATCCACAATAATACGTCCGGCCGTGTTATACCTGTGAGGTAATACAAATTCCTGTCCGGTTGAAAATGATAATACTCATCCGCGGTTGCCACGGGCGGACTTCCCGAAAACATAATCAAGCACGAACCATCGACCATTTCGCCAATTACTTTCTTCCTATTTTCTGCAAAAAATAATTTATCCATTTATATCTCCTCGCAATTTCTAATGTTTAAAAACCTGCTCTGTCTCTACAATAAGTTTTCGGGATTACAGCATTTTAGTTCATCAAGCACAAACTCGCCGTCTTTCCTGACAAGCACGTCATCAAACCACATCTCACCTCCGCCATATTGGGGAAGCTGCGAATATACAATATCCCAATGCAGTTTCGACTTATTGCCATTGCCGCCTTTCCAAATTTCATTACCCGGGGTAAAGTGAATCGAGCCTTTCATCTTCTCGTCAAACAATATGCTGCCTGTCGGCACGTCTATAGACGGATTCACACTGATGGCATACTCGCCTATATATCTGGCACCCTCATCTACATCCAGTATTTCGTTCAGTCGGTCGGTATAATTTGATGTAGCGCTGATAATTTTCCCATCCTTGAACTCAAAGCAAATGTCTTCGAAAATGGTACCACTATGGGGAGAAGGTATGTTGTATTTGATTTTGCCATTAACAGAATTTAGTACGGGTGAAGCATACGCCTCACCATCGGGTATGTTGCGGTCTCCCGCGCTCACAAGGGTTTTCATGCCCTTTAGTGAAAAACTCAGATCGGTTTCCTGTCCTATCATTCTGACCTTATCGACCGTACTCATCTTTGCCGCAAGTACATTCAGGGCCTTGAGCATGGCGGGATAATTGGCAAGACATGCATCGAAGTAAAAGTCGCGGTACTGCTCATACCCCATCTTTGCAACATTTGCCGTAAACTCGGTTGGGTAGATCATGACGCAGGGTTTCTCCTCATACATCCTGTCCTTTATACCCAACTCCGCGAACAGCTCCACATTCCAACGACTGATATCGGCTTGTTTCTGTTTTGAAACAATGCCGGCTTCATATATGTTACGCGGCGACCTTAGATAGATCACAGCATCCATATCATTGGTTTTCCACTTATCAAAGGAATAACGCAGCTTTAAATGATCTCGTGATGCGCCGATTGAAAGTGCCGCCTCAATTCTCTCATCTACTCTATTTACGAAAGGATATCCTCCGGTTTCGTATATCTGTTCAATCAGGGCCGTCACTAATTCGGTGGAATCCTGATTGCAGTGAATAATCACCTTCTCACCCTTCTGCAAATCGATTGAGTAGTTGACAACCAGTTTAGCTAAATCGGTTACTCTTTTGTCTCTCATCTGTTCTCCTTTGATCTCCGGCCTTATGTACCGGTAACAATACTTCTATATCGATTATCGTTTCATTTCAATACAATTCGGGCCAGATAGCTATATTCTGTTCAGCTGTTCGGCGGGCTGTAAGATCAAACTAAAACGTCGTAATGTACTGTTTGATTTTTCCCCGGGCGGAATCATTGAACTCTCCCGCTAATACCAAACGTTTCCCACCGGTAATTTCCAGCACCTTCTCAAGCGGCATATCATCGAAGTAGTTAACGTAGAGAATTTGATCGTTCCGCAAATCCCCGAATGATATGCAGCGTTTGATCGAACTGCAAGAATTAGCTCTCTTGGAAATCCAGCATTATCGGCTTTAGGTGACTTCGCCTATTATCACT
>JABGPX010000258.1 GCA_018644745.1 Spirochaetales bacterium | reverse complement strand
ATCCCGAGGAGCTTGTTAATCTTGTCGGTGATCCGGCCCACCGCTCCTCTGCATCGCAAACCGGGGAAATTGATAAGACCTACAAAAAGATGACCGCTCTGCTCTGGGCCGAGCTTCGCAGGACTCATGACCAAACACTATTAGGAACCCACTATCCTCCTATGCGAATAGGTGCTTGCGGGCCTTTAAGTGGAGGATCAATATGAAGAAAGGGATTTTCTCCGTCAGCTACTCCGGACTCTGGGGGCAGGCCAAACTGAACGCCGTAGAATTTATCTACAAAGCAAAGGACCTTGGGTACGAAGGGGTTCTGCTGATGGCCAAACGCCCTCATCTCTCTGTTATCGATTCAGACGAAGCTATGCTGACTTCTATTGAGACGGCTCTGCAGGAAACCGGTATCGAACTGATCGGTCTCGCGGCGTATACCGACTACCTGCTCCCCGCACCCGCGGAAATTCCAATCGCTGAGATACAGCGCCTCTATGTCCAACGATGCGCGGCGATCTGTTCCCGCCTTGGAGGAAGGATAGTGCGGGTCTTCACCGGCTATGATCGAGGTGATGTTTCCCGGGGGTCGCAGGAGAACACGGTTACCGCGGAACTGCAGGCAGCCGCCGACGATGCCGGCTCTCACGGGATCCTGCTTTCGGTGCAGAATCACCACGACATCGGCGTACATACCGATGAGCTGAATATGCTTCTCGATACAGTGGGAGCGGAAAACATACGCGCCGGATTTGACGCCTGGTCGCCCTACCTGCGGGGCGAGGATCTCTACGCCTCGGCGCGGCTCATGGCGCCGCGCATGTTTATGACAATATGCGCCGATTATCTCACCTTCCCGAGGTATCGCTACCTGCCGGAACTGGTCAACTACAAGAGAATTGAGCCGCGAGCAGTGAAAGCTACCCTCATGGGTTCCGGCGAAATCAGCTACGGAGATTTTTTCCGCGGCTTGGCGGACGGCGGATTCGACGGCTGGGCAGTGTATGAAATGTGTTCCCCTGTTATCGGCGGCGGGACTATTGAGAATCTTGACCGCCTTGCGGAGGGTTTTATCACATGGATCGATGCAAATAGTCCTGCTTAATCAATCAGCTCCACTTTCCCAACACCGGACCAGCTTCGGCATGGGGACTTCGAAACCGGTCTATAAGACCGCGAGTGGAGTAACGCGGCCGAGGATCAACATGCTCCATCAATTCATCGTAGATAACGTAAACCTTTTGCCAGTAGCGCTCTGCCAACTCATCAAAGTCCGGTTCGGGCCCGGACAAATCCGCAAATAGCTGGGCAAAAAACAAAAGCTCGCCGCGATATGTTTCGGGAGAAGGATGCAGGGGAACCTCATTGTCCACATTTGATTCAAGCTTCATAAGAAGATCCCGCAATTCGAGCATACGGCCATGATAATTCGGCTCCTTTGAAGGATCCATATCAAGATAGTTGCCCCAGTCCTTTACTACTTCGAACAGAGGAAGATATGCCACGATCTTGCGGCCTTCCACACCGAAGAGGCGCTCATAGAAATCTTCCGCCAATGTCTCGGGATCCGCGTCAGGTTTGATGAAAGATTGAGCGGCCATCCACAGTGAGAGCTGGTTGATCATCGGAGACATAGTGAAGCAGATACCCCCGCTGTATGGCGCGGATTCCCGCTCCCTTCGCCGCTGCTCAAAGAGCCTCTCGAATCGAAAGTGAGGGACCACATTGTTTTCACCTTCGGTCAGGCTGAAATCCCAAGTCTCGATACGGTGAGTTCGGGCAATCTTGCGTGCCCACTCGCGGGCGTCCTGATCGGCACCGGATCCCGCTCCTGCACTGCGTTCGGCCCGCTGTCTGGCTCCTTCATCGGAGCCCTGGTCACCTTCCGGGTCGCCATCCGGATTGAATCCAAGATTTATGGCAACAGATGTGCTTTCCGGGAAATCAGGCAATCGACTGATCAGATGTGCCATCGCCGCATCCGCACGGCCCTTGTCGAATGTCCAGGCTGTATGCTGAATACTCTGGATAAACTCGCCATTCCATTCAGGCGGGCCCTGGATGTTTCCCCAGCCAAAGATCGGCGCGCCCCAGGTGTGCAATGTAATCTCGGCCGCGGGCTGATTGCGCTTCACCAAGCCTGCGACTTCGCATGCTTTGTCGATATATGTCAGGGCAGTACACCCATTACGAGAGCAGGCACCGGGATCGCCGGGAAATATCCCGACAATGTCCACGTCGGGCAGACGCCGTGTCCACTGATCCCACAGGTACAGCAGTTCATCCCATTCGGCAGGCACATTCGGACAGTATGTATGCCATCGATCACCCACCGTGGCAAGACTGCAAATATATTCTACCTTTACGCCGCGGGTATGAGCATGCCGACAGACTACATTCATCTGCCGGGTGAACTCGCGGCCGAAATCGCTCTCGAGAGCTTCGCGGCAAAAGAGCCGGGGGACCAGCCAGAACTCGAACACGTTGTATCCGAAGTCGGCGATCATATCGATACAAGAGCACCAGTCGGCGTCCGACCATCGATGCTGCTGCTCCGGATAGAGCATGTTCGGGTTATAGGAATTAAGCAGGTGAGCGGCAAAATTATTGTAGTAAATACGGCGGCTGCCGAAACCGGTTAATGACACTGGTTCATCGGTTCTCATCATGTTCTTCAATGTAACTCGTCTATCAATCCAGGTATAGTGGCCCCTACCTGAGAGTCCGCACGGCGATAACCGGGTGGCCGCTACCCTTTCCGAGTACTCTTATGTCGAGGGATGACATGTGCAAACCGTAAGCGGAGGCGGTTGCTCCAACCGAGGTCGACGACCAAACTTCCGTCGCCGGAGGCACGTTGTCGAAGCCAAAGGACTCGAGCCAGGCAGCTATTCCCACTTCGTCGTAGTTCAGGAGCGTTGCCAGTTCGCGGATATTCGGTAACCGCCAGTCACCGCGATTGGAATTATCGGTAAGGTTTATGCCGTCATCCTTGAGGTCAGCGACCCGTGTCAGCGCCTGGCTCCAGGTTTGGCTGCCGTCGTAGATTAAGGTCCAATCTTCGACCCAGATAAGCCCGGACAGCCGGTCGAGGATGGTTCCGTCGCCGAGATCAATGAATCGGGGGTCCGGCCATTCAATACCGTGTTCGAACGCTCCGTCGTCGTCGGCGTCATTCGCGGTTCGGTACGTTATTGTTTGCCCGGTTTTGGAAGGGTATAACACTCCGCTCTGCACCGGTCCCCTTACGGGAAGAATGGCCCGGCCGGGAGCACTCGTAGCTACCTGGCTCGAGCTTGCTCCGGATCCGTCCGCAAAGCTGATAAAATACTTGTTGTTGGTAACCCCGGGGCGGGTAGTCGAGTTCCAGTAAGGATATCCGGTTCCGATATTCGCAAAGCCCTGAGTATTCAGCCAGGTACCCGGGCTGTTGTCCACGTTGTTCACCAGGCTGTACAGCTCCAGGAAATTAGGCATACGCCAGTCTCCCTTGGCGGAGCCATCGGATAAACCGGCAGATCCGTCCTCTAAATCCTGGACGGCATCAAGGGCCTCTTCCCATTCGTAGTTGGGGAACGCGCTGCCGGATTGAAGCCATACAAGACCGGTAAGGCTGTCGGTTACCGTTCCGTCTGAATTATCGCTGAATCGGAGATCCGGCCAAGCGACGCCGTATTGAGTCTGGCCGTCTTCTCCGTCGGTAAGGGCGGTTTCCGATCCTGTCCGGGGGATTGCCTGAGCCCGATAGACCTTGATCGTGTAGGTTCTCTGCGTAAGCCCATCCTCGGCCGTAACGACAAGTTCCAGATTGTTAGGTCCGTCATCCAGGATCAGTAAGGTCGTACTGCCCGCGGCCGATCCGTTGATAGTTATACCCGCATCCGTATCCACGGAGGCGGCTTGCAGATCGATACCGCTTACCTGATTCGGCACCCAGAACATATAATCATATACAGCGGAATTGAACACAGGCTCCAGGTAAGGTTCATAAGTTACGCCGCCGCCGGATTTTAACAAACTCAACGATTCGAGCTCAGCGTTATCCCGAGCCTCCCTTACAGTAACAACAAAGGCTGCGGTGGTGCCGTCGAGAGCCTCGACGGTGTAAGTGACCTCCTCGGTAAAGTCGTTTTCGGTCGTTCCGCTCTCCTGGTGTACGGTTCCGACCAACACCGCGCTTCCTGCAATCTGAAAATCCGCGACAAGATGCGTCAGCGCTGTTCCGACGGGAACAATCAGGAATATCTGATCCTCTTCTATAACGCCGGTGACATCATCATCTAAACCTTGATTGGCAGAAGCGGTAAATGAGTATTCGGTAATGGTTTTCTGCCTGTCATGGCTCACCTTCTCCTGTACCAGCTGCAGAAGATTTTCCGTGCAGGCGGCAAGGATAAGAGGTATTAGTGCCAGGCAAATTATTCTTCTTCCAGCCATTCGATTTCCCTTTGATTCTCCCCGACGGAGGCTGCTCTGGTAGCAAAAAGGTAGCTTGATTCGAGGTGGGCGTTTTCCTCGGCGAGAACGCCGTCAATTTTTTTCAATTCGGTGTATATCTGGGCGGCTTCTTCAAAACGTTCGAGTTCATAATAGGATTGGGCGAGATTGAGGACGATTTTGCGGTTCTCCGGCGCGGCCTGGTAAGCTTTCTCATATTGCGATAGAGCTTCTTCAAAAGAAGCCTGAAGGAAAAGGATGTTGGCCAGGTTAACCGTGGCCGGAAGGTAATCGGCGTTCTGTGCTATGGCGTCGGAGAACTGTTCCGCGGCCGCCTCCAGCAGTCCATACCGGGCGTATACCAAGCCGATTCGGTTCGTATATTTTTCGGTGTTGGTATTTCCTTCCATTCTTTCTTCGATTTCCTGAACCTTTACCGATATTTCGCGCCGTATATGCTTCTCGGTGGTTAGGTTCAGACGCCGGCTCACCTCGTCCAGGTCCGGCGGCTCTACGCCGAACTTCTCGTCCCTTCGAACCGGCCGGTACCAAACCGGCTCGTATATGCGCCAAGCTTCACGAGTAGGAATAAATCCGGCGTCACCTGACTGCACCGCGGTTCGCCACTCCTGCGCTCCGGTAAACCAGGCCTGCAGGAAATCACCATCGAGGGCTGTTACCTCTAGTGGAATCCACACTTTTTCGTTTTTAAAAATCAGATCGTCAGCATAACCGAATAGTAATTGTGCTTCCCGTGTCACCATTTCCAGAGCGAAGGCAATGTATATATGCCCGGGAATGGTGATAAACGCCGTTTCTACTCCCGCCGATTCCAGCAGTGCGTTATAGAGTATCGACAGGTCATCGCAATCCCCGGCTTTGTACAGCAGCGTTTGCCTTGGGAATTGAAGATAATCGACAGAAAACGAGTCAAGCGACAACTCCTGGTATGGCGAAATC
>JABGPX010000259.1 GCA_018644745.1 Spirochaetales bacterium | reverse complement strand
TGAGACGCTGAAAATTGCGAGTATTCCTATCAATCAGTATCAATCTGATTTCAAAAAGGAAGAGAAGAAATACGGGCAAGAAGGACTCAAGCGGATCTATTACGATATGCTTGTTATCCGCGAGTTCGAGTCGATGCTCGACGCGATAAAAAAGCAAGGTTCTTATGAAGGAATTGAGTATGAGCACAAAGGCCCGGCTCACCTTTCCATAGGTCAGGAATCTGCGGCTGTCGGTCAGAGCGCCTGTCTCGATACAGATGATTTCATTTTTGGATCCCATCGAAGCCACGGGGAAATCATCGCCAAATGTTTTTCGGCGGTGGAGAAGCTGGATGACAGCGCACTTACTAAGACAATGGAAGGATTTATGGATGGTGCCTGCCTTTCAGTTGTCGGAAACGGGCACAAGGGAGACGCACAGGATCTTGCTGAAGACTTTGTGCTGTATGGAACCCTTGCGGAAATATTCGCAAGGAAGAATGGGTTTAACAGAGGTCTTGGCGGATCGATGCACGCGTTTTTTACACCCTTCGGAAGTTATCCGAATAACGCTATTGTCGGCGGTTCAGGCGATATAAGTGTGGGAGCCGGGCTGTATAAACGAATTAATCGAAAGCCGGGTATTGTCATCGGAAATATCGGGGACGCCTCTTCGGGCTGCGGACCGGTATGGGAAGGTCTGATGATGGCGGCGATGGAACAGTATCGCACGCTATGGGACAAGGATCTCGGCGGTTCACCTCCCGTAATGATAAACTTCTTTAACAATTTCTACGGGATGGGAGGTCAGACCTCCGGTGAAACCATGGGCTTCCAGGTGCTTGCACGACTCGGAGCGGGGATCAATCCTGAAAATATGCACGCGGAGCGGGTAGACGGCTACAATCCTCTTGCTGTCGCCGACGCTACCGAGCGAAAAAAGAAGATACTTTTAGAAGGCCGCGGGCCGGTGCTGCTTGATACTATTACCTACCGAATTTCCGGTCACAGCCCTTCGGATGCGTCGTCTTACAGAACAAAAGAAGAGACGGATATGTGGCAGGACGCCGACTGTATCTCCAGTTTCGGTGAATACCTGACCGCAAACGGGGTTCTGAGCAGTTCCGATGTAGACGGATATAAAGAGAAAGTCACCGAGAAGGTAAAGAAAGCCCTGTTACTTGCTTCATCTTTAGAAATCTCGCCCCGGGTGGAACCGAAGTTTATTGAATCTGTCATGTTTTCGAATGAAAAGGTTGAGAGTTTTGATGATCGGGAACCCGAATCTCTCATGCCAAAGAGCGACAATCCGAGAGTGAAATCTCTTTCAAAAAAGCTGCGATTCGGTCTTGATGCCGACGGAAAGGCAGTGCCAAAAACGAAAGTATTTGCAATAAGAGATGCCCTGTTTGAGGCTATGCTGCACCGCTATTATGAAGACCCGACGATGGTTGCTTATGGCGAAGAGAACCGGGACTGGGGAGGGGCCTTTGCGGTCTACCGCGGTCTTACTGAAGCCATGCCGTATCATCGACTTTTTAATTCTCCGATTTCCGAGGGTGCAATTGTAGGATCGGGGATTGGATACGCATTGAGTGGAGGACGGGCGGTTGTCGAGCTCATGTACTGCGACTTTATGGGGAGAGCGGGAGATGAGATATTCAACCAGATGGCAAAATGGCAATCCATGTCCGCAGGGCTGCTGAAAATGCCGCTGGTTGTACGGGTGTCCGTCGGAAGCAAATACGGCGCCCAGCACTCCCAGGACTGGACATCATTGCCGGCGCATATTCCGGGACTAAAGGTAATGTTTCCTGTAACCCCCTACGATGCGAAGGGCATGCTGAATCTGGCACTTCGAGGGACCGATCCGGTGATATTCTTTGAAAGTCAGCGGGTCTATGATATGGGTGAGCTTTTTGAAACCGGGGGTGTTCCGGAAGACTATTATGAAGTGCCGGAAGGAGAACCTGCTAAAAGACGGGAAGGATCGGACGTTACTCTCTGCACAATCGGTGCGACTCTCTATCGTGCTCTGGAGGCCGCTGACGATCTCGAAGCAAAAGGATTATCCGCGGAGGTATTCGATCTTCGTTTCATAAATCCTTTGAATCTCGAACCGGTTATAGAATCGGTTAAGAAAACCGGCCGCCTTGTTCTTGCATCAGATGCTTGCGAACGCGGTTCCTTCCTCCACAATGTGGGTTCTGTAATTACGCAGGCTGCCTTTGATTATCTTGATGCGCCGGTCGGCATTGTCGCTTCGCGGAACTGGATTACACCGGCGGCTGAGATGGAGAGCAGCTTCTTTCCTCAGAAAGAATGGATTCTCGATACGATTCATGAGAACGTGCTGCCTTTGCCGGATCATACGGTAACAACCGCTCAGACCAGCATGGAACTTATCCGTCGATATAAAGAGGGCGTGTAATACATTTATATGGAAACCCAAAATAGCGCCGATTTGATTCGGGAGCTCAACGCTGCCTCGGCGGCAGGCAGACTTGCTGCCGCCGAAAGATTGGGCGAATTAATTGAGGCCGGAGAGCTCAAGCGAACAATCAGCGGCGAACTCAACAACCACGTGCACACGTGGTACTCCTTCAGCCCTTATTCGCCATCAAAAGCCGCGTATATGGCATGGAACGCAGGGCTTTTGGCTGTCGGAATTATGGATCATGATTCCGCGTCGGGATGTGAAGAGATGCTGGATGCGGCAAAATCGATAGGCATTGCCGCCACGGTTGGTTTTGAGCTTCGCGTCAATATGACCGGTACGGGACTGGAAGGCAGGAAAATTAATAATCCTGATTCTGAGAATATCGTGTACATCGCCGTTCATGGTATTCCCAGAGGGCGACTAGCCGATGCGGTGGCTTTTCTAGAGCCGGTACGCCAGGCCCGAAATTCCAGGAATCGTGGAATGGTCGATCGAATGAATAGGATTACCGAATCCTGGAAGATCGGCATTCTGGATTTCGATCGTGACATTTCTCCATCTTCCCTAGCCGTGGATGGAGGCAGCATCACCGAACGGCATATACTTTTTTCATTGGCGGAAAAAGTAGTAGCTCATACGGGCCGGGGGGAGCCGTTGCTGGATTTCCTTGAGAGTTCCGCTAACCTCAATATTTCTGGACGGGTTAGAGAATATCTTCTCGATGTTGAAAATCCACATTATGAATATGATCTTCTCGGTGTTTTCAAGAGCACGCTCATTTCCGACATCTATATTCAGCCTGCGGATGATGAGTGTGTCGGTGTTGTCTCGGCATTGGAGTTTGCAAAGAGCATTGGAGCAATACCCGCGTATGCGTATCTCGGCGATGTCACCGATTCGCCAACCGGAGACAAAAAGGCGGCGAAGTTCGAGGATGACTACCTGGAAGAGCTTTTTAAAGAATTGAAAACTTTAGGTTTTCAAGCCGTAACATATATGCCTCCGCGTAATACACGTGAGCAGCTCACGAAGATCCAAGAGCTATGTGGAGAATATGAACTGATGGAAATAAGCGGGGTAGATATTAACTCATCACGCCAAAGTTTTAACTGCCCGGAATTGCTTCTAAACGAATATAAACATCTCGCAGGATCCGCGTGGGGGCTGATTGCCCATGAAAAATTGGCTGACGCTGATAATAATATGGGAATTTTTCATCCAAATAATCCATATGCGGACCTATCCCTGAAAGAACGGATAAGAATATACGGCGCGGTCGGGGCGGCTATCGATCCGAAGCACACCGAAGAATCACCGCGTGTCGCGGCTATGATATGCAAGGAGTTGGGATTATGAGCACGATGACGGCACCATTTATAAGGGGTTTGAGTTATAACGGTAGAAAAGGTGCTGTGGTGCACCGTGCCGATGAGAGCGTAGTACCAAAAACCCCAATGCCGGGTGCCGAATCACTTCTGCCCTTGGAAGTTGAGGGTGAAGATATTCGAGAAGTACTGCCGAATGCCTATCGCAATTACTGCGAGATCAACGGCTGTTTTCCGCCGGTTGTACATTGGCGCGGACACGAAGTGTATTTCTGCGGGCAGTCATATGACACAGCTGTAGAGATTGAAAAGCAATTCATTTCGAACGGGTGTATATCCCGCGAAAATTCTGAGAAATGGAACTCCGCTGCGCCGGATGGGGCCCAGCCTGAAAAATCAGGTCGGGACAAGGTGGTAGATGGCCGGATTTCCCTGGTTACCGGCGGCGCACAAGGCTTTGGCGAAAGCATTGTACGGGAGCTCGTATCCGCCGGCAGCCTTGTGTGGGTCGCTGATCTCAACGTGGATGGGGCCGCGGAGCTTTGTACTGAACTCAATAGGAATGCCGGATGTACGGTGTCGCTCCCGGTATCGGTCAATGTTACCGATGAAGACGCGGTAGAAGCCATGGTTTCTCATATCGTAGCCGAATGCGGCGGAATAGATTTGCTTATCAGCAACGCCGGTGTATTAAAAGCAGGCAGCGTAAAAGATCTGGCCCTCAATGATTTTGAGTTTGTCACCAAGGTCAACTATACCGGCTTTTTCCTCTGCACCAAGCATGTCTCGCGGGTAATGGCGGCGCAGAATATGCCCTCGGGGTTATACTATACCGACATTATTCAAATAAATTCTAAGTCCGGCCTTGAAGGCTCAAATAAAAACGCAGCCTACGCCGGAGGAAAGTTCGGCGGTATCGGGCTGACCCAGAGCTTCGCAATGGAGCTTGTTGAGGATAATATCAAGGTTAACGCAGTCTGCCCGGGCAATTTCTTTGATGGCCCTCTTTGGTCAGATCCAGATAGAGGGTTGTTTGTTCAATACCTGAATACCGGAAAGGTACCGGGCGCGAAAAGTGTCGAGGACGTAAAACGATTTTATGAGGCAAAAGTTCCGATGAAAAGGGGCTGTACAGGAGCGGATGTTGTAGCCGCAATTTATTATATTATAGATCAGAAATATGAGACCGGTCAGGCGGTTCCGGTAACCGGCGGACAGGTAATGTTGAGTTCATAAACTTTTTTAAAAGGAGAATTACATGAAAACCAAAGCAGTAAGATTATACGGCAAGATGGATCTGCGACTCGAGGAGTTTGAGCTCCCGGTAATGAAAGACGACGAAATACTCGCGCAGATTGTTTCGGATAGTATCTGCCTTTCTTCCTACAAGGCGGCGAAGCAGGGATCCGATCACAAGCGGGTTCCCGCGGATATCGCGGAAAACCCGACGATGACCGGGCATGAGTTCTGCGGAACAATACTCGAAGTTGGAAGCAAGTGGAAAGAATCATTCAAGCCCGGACAGAAGTTTTCGATTCAGCCGGCCCTTAACTATAAAGGATCACTGGATGCACCGGGTTACTCTTTTAAGTTTATCGGCGGCGATGCAACCCATATCATAATTCCGAATGAAGTGATGGAGATGGGATG
>JABGPX010000262.1 GCA_018644745.1 Spirochaetales bacterium | reverse complement strand
TCCCCAGCCGACCTGGACCTGGGCCAGCGGCGGCGGTGGAAACGGTCAGTTCAGGTACGATTTCACCGCCCGCAACGGCTCCCACACAGTGCTGCAGACGACCGCTCTTTTCTTTACTCCACCTGATCAAGGCACAAACACTGCGGGCAACGGTTATACAATCACCCTCACTGTCGAGGAGAGGGACGACGCCGGTAATTGGTCAAGTCCGGCAACCAAAATTATCAACATCGATACAACCAATGCTCAGCCGCCGTTTGTCAGCGGGCCTGACATTACTAATGACACGACGCCAACCTGGACATGGGTTACGGGAGCGGAACAGTATCCGGGGACCTATCAGTACCAACTTGACGGTGGCGGATGGTCTGCGAATACAAACGCGGAGGCATTTACATCTGGAACATTGAGTGACGGAGTACACATCCTCGACGTTCAGGAATTTTTCTCGGCCCAGTGGAAATCGAGTTCTAAATCGGTAACAGTCGATACCATTGGACCGGCTGCGCCAACGGTTAGCGGCGCGATCCGTACGAACGATGAATATCCCACCTGGACCTGGTCTCATGACCCGGTCGACGGAAATGGCATATATCAGTATAAATTCAGCACCAGCGGTACCTGGTCTGCCGCGACCACAGCTACGAGCTATTCTCCTACCGTAGGAGAGGGAGCCTTCACTCTCCAGGTGCAGGAGCAGGACTTCCTCGGAAATTGGTCAGCAACAGGCTCTTGGCAAACAACCGTTGACAGAACGGATCCCATACTGAACAGCATTATCCTGAACTCAGGCGCCAAATATACGAGTTCCGCAAGTGTTACAGCTACGATCAGCGCCGTAACAGCAGGCGAAACCGGTCTGGAAATGCGCTTTTATGATTACAACCCTGCGGGCTGGAAGCCTTACCAGGCTTTTAGCAGCACCAAGGCTATAACGCTGCCGTCAGGCGATGGAAGCAAGCCGGTCTATGTTCAGATAAGGGACGATGTCGGGAACGAAACAGACTATTCGGTTAACGACAGCATTATCCTCGACACCACGGCTCCGACGGTCACCAGTTTTGCTCTAAACGGCGGCAATACCTACACGCCATCGCTGCGGGCCATTATGAACACTGCGGGCGCCGACAACAATTGGAATGTAAGTGAAGTGCAGATAAAGCACCAGGTGTCCATAGGCGGCGGCTCATTCGTCACATCGGGTTGGCAATCCTATTCTTCAGCGGTTACCACTTTCAGCGATTTTGATAAAACTGTCGGAACCAAGTATGTTCGTGTTAAACTTCGCGACGGTGCACTAAACGAAAGCGGCTGGTCTAGCGACTCGATAAATTTACAGATTCCCACTTTGCGATACGCCCATAAAGGAGCGTATTCAACCTATTCAAACATATATTATTACAGCATTTCCGAACCGACCGGGTCGTATACTAATAGATACTACTTCTACTATTACCCAATAACTGAAGGCAACACAAATGTCACGATCCCTGATCCAAACAACGGCGGATCGGTATATTATCATACCTATACTGAGAACACTTCATCCTTTTCCCTCACATTGCCTGCGGGGCAGCTGAGATACTATTGGGTACGGGTGTATAACGCCGACTCAGGAGGCTGGGGTCCATTCACCTTAACCAATACCCTAGCATTCGCGTCGAATGTTACGGTAATCTACGACGATGACGATACACCGGATACTAGTAGGGCAATAAATCTCATTAAGCCTATAATCGAAGATGACGTAGACCTGGCCAGCTATGTAAACGGTACCGTGCCCAACTGGTCGGTCACATTACTGCCGGAAGATTATATTTCAAATACATACTCATCCTATAACAGGATCTACGGAGATCCGATAATCATTACGTCGGGCACCAGCTTCGTCTATTACTCAGATCAATGGGACGATAGAGTTCGCAACATAGCAACATCCTATCGGGGAATTATCGGGATGGGATACGGCGGAGGGTCGGTCCTCGACCGGATTGAGGTTAATTACACCGCATGGAGCCTCTCAGGTCAGGGTCCGATGGACATCGGTATAGGTGAGAGCGCGACTCTAGCTTCCGGAAACCAGGCAAAAACCCGGCCGGCAACAACATCCGACTACATCTGGTTCTCCCCGATGTACTACGATTATCTACAAACGTATTTCTATAACAGCTCAACCGCCGTCGCCTGGTCGAGTGGTTCAGTCAGCAGGCGGGGTATCTATCGTGCCGGCGGTTCGACACCGACCGGCGGATCGATCTATATGGGCGAACCGAGTAACTCGAATTATTTTCCGGTCGTAAGGCAGGGAAGGTTCCTGTTCTATGGATTCGACGATCCGCCATACTTCTACCACTGGGGTTATCCCTTCTTCATCAATATGATTGCAAAAATGGATAACTATTAGTAACTACAGTACAGAAATTTCAGCCCCGGGCTTCATCCCGGGGCCTTTTTTATTTTTAGAAAACCACCACAAACTCATACGGACCGCTCATTTTTAATTGGTTTACGGTGCCGTCGGGTTCGGTGATCGTTCCGTCAAACTCGGCGACATATCGGTAATACACCGGCCGTTTAAAAAATGCAGCAAGAATCTTCTTTACCCATTTTGGCAGCGAATCAAATATGTCGGTGAAGTGAAAAAAGACCCCTTCCCTCACTACTCCATCGATGGTGTAACCGTTTTTTTCGGCAAATAACTTAAACTTTGCAGGATATGGATAGGGGGAAAAATCCGGTTCTACGGTTTTTTGCGGAATAAACTCGTATTCCCGGCTGGTAAAAATCCACTCGTCGTCTCTGGCCAGCACAATTCTCGGCAACACCCGGCTCCCATAGGCTTTATTCAGCGTTGCCTCGAGTATGCCGATGTGCCAACTCTCCTCTCTCGGATTGCTGTAATGGGTATAGAGCCGCAATGCATGAAGATAAGGCTGATATCTGGTCAACGGGTTTACAAACAGAGTTTTCTCACCATAACCCTGACCGTTTACATTTACAGAAAGACCATCGACCTCAATCCAACCCGAGATCGATGCCCAGGGCGCGAAAACCGCCTTATGCTGAAAGGTCTCGCCGTCTTTAGTGTATTGCTCCCTTCCGGTACCAGGTTTCCATGGATCAAGGTACTTAGTGAAAATTATATCACACACAAAACCGTCAAAATCACATTGAAGAATAAACCTATCGCCAAAATCTTCGATTGTAATTGCACCATCGGTAAAAAAAAGGTGATCTTCGCTAATAACTACGGCCCTCTTATCGATGCTTCCAGATTTCCAATGGCTTGTTCCGTCCGGCTCTGCGACAAGAGCGTACATTCCCCAACGATTAAGCAGCGGCGCATCAAGCTCAAAAAGGCTGAACATGAGTACCCAGCCGTCATTAAAGTAGCCCATGACAAATACGCTCTGATTCTTAGCCCGGGAATATTTCAATCGTGTAAATGCTATTTCAAGATTAGAAACGGCTACTTCCGAAGGATGATCCCAATTGTAATCACCCTCGGCGGAATCCGCTGAAACAGGATTATTTAGCAAGAGCAGAATGAGAGCAAACATCACTATGCTCGATTTTCCCATGAACCCTCCACGTCGTATCTGTATGTTAGGAAAAATATCTTTAGAACACAAGAGGCCCCGCCAGGATTTTATTAACTCATTAACGTTTTTTTATTAATTTTATTGACTTTTTAGCATATTTTGATCAATATTATTAGAGAGGTATCTTATGACATATACAGTAAGCAGATGTCCGGCTTGCGGAGAATCGGAGTTTAATCAGGAAAAAATACGCTGCGCTGCATGCGGTACCGCCGTTGAGGGCAGTTTTAGAGCAAGCAAATTGGGGAGCCTCCCAATGGAACAACAGGATTTTATCGAGGTGTTTATCCGCTGCAGGGGAAACATAAAAGATGTGGAACGAGTTCTTGGTATTTCCTATCCCACCGTACGCAGCCGACTCGACCGGGTAATTCGCGCACTGGGTTATGAAACGGAAAATACATCAAACAAAAAGAAAGAAATATTGGAATCTCTTGCGAGAAATGAAATATCTACAAAAGAAGCGCTTGGAGCGCTGAAGGAATCAACCAATGAATGAAGAACGAACGATGATCCTCAACATGCTTAAAGACGGGAAAATCAACGTTGAGGAAGCCAATTCCCTCCTCGAGGCGCTTGGTGACAATGAAACAGGAGCACAGGAAAATCGAACTCGAGACGATCTGAAGTTTGATCTCGACGGCATGAAGGAAGGGCTAAAAAGCGGAATGAAGGATTTCGCGAAAACGATGGAAGGCACTATTAAGAGCGCAGTGGAAAACATCAAATCCTTTGATTTCGGCGGTGCCATGTCGAATGCCTTTGGAGCAGCGAAGGAAACATCGGAAAAAGAAATAATCTTGTCGTCGGATGGCATACGAGGCGTAGATATCAAAACCGGATCAGGAGATGTCACGGCAGCCGGCGGTGAAGGACAAGATATTCTAATTCACGCTTTTGTTACCTGCCGGGGATCTGACGCCCAGAGCGCAAAACAGAGAGCCGACGAGATTGAAATACTGCAAAGTCTGGAGAACGGAATTCTGTCAATAAAAGATAGCGGATCGGGAAAGCAGATTACCGGTCCTTACTCCGTTGATTACAAAATCACGCTGCCTCGAGGAACCGACATGAATATCAAGACCATGGATGGTGATGTCCACATGAGCGCCCTCGATGGAAACCTGAAAGTCAAAAACTATTCCGGCGATATTGTCTGCGAAGACAATACAGGAACTCTCAATATCAATACAAAGAGCGGTGACCTTACCACCGAGGGTTTTTCCGGATCTGTAGAGGCTCGTACATTGAGCGGAGATATAACTTTAAAAAGTATCAATTCTGACGATGTTGTATGTCATGCCCTGAGCGGCGATATTGAAGGGGAGATCAACACCGGCGAAAATCCCAAAATAGAGATAAGAACCCTCAGCGGCGACGTAGACCTCAAGGTCCCGGCGAGCTCCAACTTTGCCATATCCGCCGAAACTCTCAATGGAGATATCAGCTGCGGTCTTCCGGTCGAGGATGTGGAAGAGAAAGCTCATTGTTTCAGCGCGCGGCTGAACAAAGGCGACGGCAAACTGAGCCTTTCAAGTAAATCCGGTGATATATCGATCTCCGAACTCGAGAGCTAATCGAGCAGACCTTCTATTTCCGGATGCCGGTCGAGAAGCGCTTTTATGCCATCTTCCCGGCCGGTTTCTTTTAAATGCTTCAGATAGTTACTTTGCTCAAGATTATAGAGCATGGCATGAAAAGGCCCGTTCTCCTGGAGCACAGTCCAGAGCGGGTCGCTTTTGTCCTTGAAGGGCATGGTCGCCATCATGGTATCGTGCCAATCGCATAAACGAT
>JABGPX010000343.1:3196-5400 GCA_018644745.1 Spirochaetales bacterium | reverse complement strand
CGAAAAAGGGATTATTAAAAAGCATTTTGAAGTGAGCAAAGTTGTTCCACGGACTTCCCGCAAAACCTAATCCGTAACGATAATCCTTAAATGCTATTATTAGCCCGTAGATGGGGACATAGCGGAAGATAATCAGCTGCACCAGCGGCAGGAGGAAAATCAGGTAGAGGACCTTCATCTTTCTTGCCCTTGCTATTTTCTCATGCCGAAGCAATAGCTTGATTGTCTTATCAGTATCAGCCATAACGTAGCACCTTATCGGGGATCGGATTAATCGTCTACGCTTTGGCTGACAATTCCGATGACCGTTGCATCGCCCATTCCCTGTTTCTATACTTATGTGATGATACAAAACATCGAACAGACGATAATGTCCCACGGTCGAGAAAACGAGACGCTGTGGTTTCATCCCCGGGCCTGTCTTATCCCGAACAGCAGCGGCCGGAATTCCGTGTTTATGACAATGCAGCGAATTTCCGGATCTGATTATTTTCATCCGGTTCACTGGACCGCATCGGAAGACAGCGGCCGCACTTGGTCAAAGGCTGAACCGATTCCGGGTTTCGGCCGCAACGACGCCGGAGGCGGAATTGAAGAGGGGGTTTGCGATGTGGTTCCGGAGTACCACGAGAAATCCGGAACCATTCTTGCAATGGGCCACAACGTCTTCTATCGCGGAGACGCGTTTTTCCGTCCCCAGCCCCGGCGATTCACCGTCTATGCGGTGAGAGATATCGCGAGCGGCAAGTGGTCCGGGATTCGTAAACTCGAATGGCCAGGATCCGGAGCTGATCAGATTTATACCGCCGGATGCGCTCAACGATATACATTTTCCAATGGTGAGATTCTGATTCCCCTGTCGGTTGGCGAGAGAAACAGGGAGGACCGGCGGGTATTATCGGCGATAGCCGAGTTTGATGGAGATGAGCTGAAGGTCAGAGAAACCGGGCCTCTACTTGAGCTCGCGGTAAAGCGCGGGTTGTTGGAGCCGTCTATCACCCGATATAAAGACGGTTTTTATATGACTATTCGCGCGGAGGATGACAGAGGTTATGTTGTCAGCTCAGATGATGGACTTTCCTGGAGCCCTATTACTCCCTGGCGCTGGGATGACGGCGAGGAGCTTACCATGTCTACCACCCAGCAGAGATGGATGACCCATTCAGAACGCCTCTATCTCGTATACACCCGTAAAGACAGTGCCAATATCAATGTCATGCGTTGGCGGGCACCTCTCTATATAGCGGAAGTCGATACGGATACGATGTGTCTCAAAAGGGAGAGCGAGCGAATAGCAGTTTCACTGACCGGCGACGGCATCAATGATCCGGATCATGTCGCCCGCCTGGGGAATTTTCACACGGTGAATATATCTCCGAGAGAATCCTGGGTTACCGTCGGAGAATCGTTGCCCAACGACGGTTATAGTGGTGATACAATTCTCGGGCGGATTCATTGGACGGACGAAAACCGCCTGGTTACATCCCGCGGTTAGGCGTAAAGGCGATCTAGCGAGACAATCGCTCCCTTGAGTGACATAGCGGCACGCCCGAATTTTCCGGGATGAGCGCTGCTTTTCATTTTAGAGGTGAAATATGTGACGAGAGCGTAGCTGTCATTTATATATGAACACGCCACGTTGCTGAACTCAACTTCCGGATCATCCTCGATGTTCTGACGTTTTCCCCAGGTTTGGCCGCTGTCCCTTGAGATTGCCCAGGTAAGAGGAGTACGTTTCCCGCTGTGATCATATGACGGATCGTATTCCGCGTTGTTCCATACAAACAGCAGATCACCGGTGGTCGGTATTCGAGTCAGGCAGGGCATTGATTCGCTGGCGCTCAATCCGGAGCTTTGCAGAAGGCTCCAGGAAACACCCTCATCGGTTGATCTGGAGAAGTAAGCATTGCCCAGCTGATTCCTGACAACCATCAGCAGATCACCGGCATTTGTTTCTACAATGTGATTTTCCATTGTTCCGCGGAGCGGCAATTTCACCCAAGTATCGCTTTTTTCCCAAGTAATCCCTTTATTGTCGCTGATAAAACACCCGGAGCTGCTGACGCATTTGGGATAGGAACCCCATATTGGAACGTGTTCCGCGGATTTTAGAAGTCGCCCAGACGAGAGCAGGGTAAAGGTGTGGTTTGCACAGCCGTATCCTTCCCGCGACCAGAGAGTTGTCGGCTCCGACCAGTTCTTGC
>JABGPX010000343.1:0-3186 GCA_018644745.1 Spirochaetales bacterium | reverse complement strand
CTGCAGATATATCCTGATGAAACCAGGGGATCGTTCCAAACGAGTTCATGATACTTGAGATAGAAAAAAAGGAGCTCCCCGTCAGGTAGGACAATCAAGCTTGGGTTATATACGCTGAGATCACCTTCGCCGGGGGAAACCTCGACCCGGTAATCCTTCCAGGTTCTGCCGCCGTCATGGGATCGCATGGAGGTTATACTCGCAGGGGCCTCATCGTTGCCGCCTTTCTCGCTGGCGTGCATCTCTATCCACACCATAAAAAGAGAGCCGTCGTCTAGTTGGGCAATTGAGGCCGAATCGTTTCGCGGATGCTTGTTCGTCGCTTGGGCGATTGATACATATTTAATTCCGGGAAAATGTGTTCGTCCTTCCATGGTGTCTCCTTCGTGCTGCCTGACTATATCGCTAAAATTGTACCCGTGTCATCAAACCAGCGCGAAATGCTATAATCATTTTCATTATGAAAAGAAAAGAAACAGTTTTAAAGCAGATAGGACACACTGAAACCGAGATGTGTCCGTATGTTCTCGATTTTGAGGCCGACTGCGGTCTCGAGGAAGCTCTTGATATTTTCTATGGAAATGATGACTGGAAACGTCAATATCGGAATTACATCGTAAAAGCACCGCCGATGCCCGACGGGCGTAATATGTGGCAGGTCGGACCGGATCGTCGTACAGATTATTTCGGCACCGTATGGCGGATGGATTTCAAACCCGTGCATGTTGAGACACCGGCTCTTGTCGAGCCTTCACTGGCGGATTACAGCTTTCCTGATATCTCACAGTTCGCCACGTCCGACTGGAAAGCCAGGGTTGCCGAATTCGTATCTCACAACTCCGATCGTTTTGTTGTGATATATACCGGATTCGGGCTTTTTGAACGCAGCTGGATGCTCAGGGGATTCCAGAATGCACTCACCGACGCAGCGCTTGAACCCGGATTTTACGGTAAGCTTCTCGAGGCGATTGCGGAGGAGCATATACTGCCTCTCCTCGATGAACTTCTCAAGCTGCCGGTCGACGGTATTATGTTTGGAGATGATTGGGGCGATCAGCGGGGAGTAATTCTCGGCCCTGACCGTTGGCGACAGCTACTCAAGCCGCTTTACAGAAAACTCTATCGTAAAGTAAAGGACGCGGGCAAGGTGGCGCTAAACCATGTCTGCGGGTCTGTTATGGATATTGTTCCTGATCTCGTCGATATTGGTCTTGATGTCCTCGAATCGGTGCAGGTTGAGGCCCGTGATATGGACCCGTATAAATTGAAAGTAGAATTTGGTGCCGACCTCGCCTTCTGGGGAGGTCTTGGCTCTCAGTCTATTATTCCGTTCGGCAGTTCGGATGAACTCCGCAGCGAAATCAGGAAGCTAACTTCTGATATGAGTTCCGGCGGCGGTTATATCTTGTCGTGCTCAAAAGCGCTGCAGCAGGGAACTCCTGTAGAAAACGCGGCGGCCATCCTCGAAGAGTTTGTTTTAGCCGGAGAAAACCTCTCAGACTAGTTAATCTCAGGTGAACCAGTCGCGTTCTATAATTGCACATTTCAGCCCTGTATGACCCGCGTGCCACCCTTGTCCGGTTCGGCCGATGAACTTGCCGTCTTGTACTTCAGGGTCATTGATGTGAAGGTAGGTAACGAGCGCGGTGCCGTCGGACGTGAAGGTACAGCCGAGATTTGTGAGCATCGTGTCTCCACCGTCAATATCGCCGATCTTGCGCCAACTCTTTCCACGATCTTTCGAGACCGCGGCACTCAAGGGCGTCCGAAGCCCATAGTGGTGATGAGACGGATCATACAGACTGTCATTCCAAAAAAGCACCAGATTATCCGTTCCGGGAATACGCCGCAGACACGAACTGCTTTCCGGGGCCCGGAGCGTGGCCTGCGGCAGGCTCCAGTTTTCGCCGCGGTCGTCGGAGTATGTCAGGAACTCCGATCCGAGCTGGGTTCGAATTGTCATGTAGAGTGCCCCGTCAGATAACTCGGCCACCGACGCTTCCATAGCGCCTCTCATCGGAAGATCGATGGTCGCCGGCCCGAGAGTCCAGCTTTTACCTTCGTCATCGCTGTAGAAGCACCGGATAACGTTGTGTTGGCTCCACTGATCACCGGTTCCCCCGTGGAATGCCAGAAGGAGCCGACCCGATGAAAGGCAGAGGAGGTGAGAGTTGCCGCCCTGCAGCCACTGTCCATTGCTGCGTTCCCATATTGCATTATCAAAAATAAAGCTCTGTCCATAGTTGCGAGAGCGAAAAAGCAACATCGAGGTTGAGCCCCTCTCGTGCGCTTGAAGGCATATCAGCAGGAGCTCCCCTGTAGGCAGCAGGCAGCGCGCGGGAGCCTGCACGTTGATGTCACCCTCCTCAACGTCCACGAGAATCCGCTCATCTTTCCAGGTCAGTCCGCCGTCGAGCGAATGTTTAGCGGCGATTGCCGCCAAGCCGAAATCGCTTGGCCCTTCCGGCCCCGGTTTGTATTTATGCCACACCGCCATCAGCCGCGAATCCGGCAACTCGGCGATCGATGCGGTATCGTTTCTCGGGCTTTCAGCGTTCGAGCGGGCTATATATGTGTATTGAATCATCCATTGACCTTCCAGGTGCATTTTAAACTATAAATCTCCTCCAAAAACTGCCACTTTGACAACCGGCACATACGAATAACCCCGATTCTATTAAGTAGAACATTCATTCACATGCACCGAAAGTGGGTTTTTCGATGTGCCCTATATGTGATTTCCCGGGTCCGGCATACCCGCCGGAAATCGGGAAAACCAAAGCGTAGGTTTTACAAGATACTTTTCTTTCGCCAGCCAAAAGCTGTACCTTCTGTTCATGACTAAGAAAATAGTGTTTGTTGCCGTTTTGGCATTGTCGCTAACCGCGATGGCCTGCGGCTCGGGAAGCCCGGAAGACTCCGGTCAGGGGCTGCATGTGGATTCTGACGGAGTTGCAATCAACGGCGCGGACGCAGTCGCCTATTTTGCGCTAGACGGAGCATCCGGGGCGGTAATCGGTTCCAGTGAATTTGAGTTTGACTGGATGGGAGCGATATGGAGATTTTCTACTCAGGCAAATCTCGAAACATTTGCGGCGGACCCAGCGCGTTATACACCTCGGTACGGGGGATATTGCTCGTTTGCAATGGCCAATGACGATCTAGCCGGATCTGATCCTAATGCCT
>JABGPX010000414.1 GCA_018644745.1 Spirochaetales bacterium | reverse complement strand
AGAAAGATTCTGCCAGTCCATTTCGCGAAGTAATCGAGAAGGAAGCACTGGATGCGGTAAATAGAACTACAATTGCGAAAGCTCATCCGATTCATCTACCGCGCTATTCGAGGATTCTGCCAATTCTTTTTCTGGGTGTAATGTCGATTCACATGATATCGGTCGTTTACCTGCAGCAGCCGCCGGATCGCGGCACCATCAGCGCCGGCGAGCTCATCGAAAATTTCGGCATAACTCTGGCCGCCCGGGCCAATGAAAATGACTCAGACGCGTCTATGAAGATTGCACGGGAGATGGAAAAGATCGGGAAACTGCTGCAGCAGCGGAAAATGGACCAACAGACGATAGAAAAGCGTTTGTCAAAGATCAGTGAAGAAATCGAGAGACAGATTGCAGGGATATCCCGCAGACCCAATTATGATACGGCCGATCAGGATTCGTCAGATTCGCAAGACCCACCCGGCGGCTTGCAAGAAGATCGGACTCAAGGGATCACCGGAGATGACATAAATCAACTCAGGCAGAATCTAAAGCAATTCAGCTCTTTAACCAACGAAGAGGCGGATTTTCTCGACAAGACCGAAGAGGCGCTGGAGAATGGCAAAGCCGGTGAGATGCTCGGAGATGATGATTCCGCGAGATTAAACGATCTCTTGAGCCGGGATGCGGCAAACCAGAGGCGATCGGCACTCGAATCCGCTTCTGAAGCAATTCGAGAAGCTGAGCGCACGATCGGCCAAACCGGCGCCGCGGAGGCACTTGCTTCGGAGAGCAAGGGAGAGGATATAGATGCCGGAGATAACCACAAACCGGGGTCGGGAGAACGGCGCGGCACGGAGAGCGATGGTGGGACCGGAATGGCCGGCCCGGCCGGTGAATCCCGATCCCCGGGAAGTCTCGCGGTGGAAGATGAATCAACTGATGATTTTGAACAAACCGCAGAGTCTTCGGCGACCATGCTTAATGAACTCGACGGCACAATTTCCGGCAGCGACCAGCTGGTGACAACCGTGGTGCGGAATCTGCCTGAAGAATCCTTCTCCCTGATCGATGATGAAGAGCAGTTAAACAGCTACGTACGGGAAGTAGAAAAAACGATAAGCCAGGAAAATATTCCCGTCGCTCTGCGCGGTTATATAAGAGATTATTTTCTAAGAATCGGTATGCAGGAAAAAGCACCTAAGGAGTAACAATGGATACGCCCACTCTGCCGAAACAGGCACATAAAGAAGCACAACAGACGAGGCAGCACATCACTACGGTGAGCAGCGAGATTTCTAAGGCAATCGTTGGACACGAAGAAATAATAGAGGGTGTTCTCGTGTGCCTGCTCTGCGGTGGCCATGCGCTTATCGAGGGTGTGCCCGGGCTGGGAAAAACTTATTTGATAAAAACTTTGGGTTACGTATTGGGATTGGCAACTTCACGCATACAATTTACTCCCGACCTCATGCCAGCCGACATTATCGGCACCAACGTCCTCACCCAGGACGAAGGTGGCAAACAGCATATCACTTTCCAAAAAGGGCCGATATTTGCCCAGATAATTCTGGCGGACGAAATA
Organism: Spirochaetales bacterium; assembly: GCA_018644745.1. The sequence goes on along the minus strand of JABGPX010000414.1, from coordinate 3,836 downwards.
AACCGGGCCACTCCAAAGACCCAGGCGGCGCTTCTCGAAGCGATGCAGGAGCAGAATGTGACCGTGGGCGGAACAAGCTATCAGCTGGATCTTCCATTTATGGTACTCGCGACTCAGAACCCCATCGAGATGGAGGGAACCTATCCTCTTCCCGAAGCTCAACTCGATCGATTCTTCTACAAATTATCGGTGCGCTTCCCCGAAGCCGCACATATTGCTGAGATAGTAAACCGGACCACCGGAGAATCGCTTCCCGAGCTCAGACAAGTCCTTAGTCGGGAAAATATACTCGCCATGAGGCATCTGATAAGGGAGATACCTGTGGCCGACGCGGTAAGGGATTACGCTGTGCAGATCGTGCTGGCTACCCATCCGGAAAGCGAAGCGGCCACGGAAATGGCCCGGAAGTATGTGCGGTACGGATCGAGCCCGAGAGGAGCTCAGAGCCTGATTCTCGCCGGAAAAGTACTCGCCCTCATCGACGGGAGGTACCATGTAGGTTTTGAGGATATCAAAAAAGCGGTTCTTCCGGCTCTTCGGCATCGAATTATACTCAGCTTCGAAGGAGAAGCTGAGGGTATCAGTGCCGATTCGGTACTCAAAGATGTCATCGGAAAGCTTCCGGAAGCCTGATATATGCCTCAGAAGCTTTTCGATTCGGAGTTCATGCAGAAACTCGAATATCTCACCTTCATATCCCGAAAGATTTTTCGAGGTCGGGCACGGGGACAGCACCAGACATATCGTAAGGGCTCGAGCCTGGAATTCCACGACTTCCGGTCATATCAGCCGGGAGATGATTTTCGTTACATCGACTGGAGCATATATTCCCGGCTGGATAAACTTTTCGTAAAACTCTTCGCAGCGGAAGAAGATCTCATGGTACAGATACTCATAGATCGAAGCGGCTCGATGGAATCGGGGACGCCGTGGAAACTTGCATATGCGAAAAAGGTCGCGGCGGCCCTGTCCTACATCGCGCTGTTAAACCTCGACAGAGTTGGCGGCGCAGCATTTGCAACAGAAATAGGTCCGGTTCTCCCTCCTTTCAGACGCCGGGGAGCAAACTCGATATTCGAGTTCTATGAAAACATTACGGCGGAAGGTGAAACCGGCTTCAGCAAAGCGCTGACGAGTTTCTCCTCCGCATCGAAGAGGCCGGGCTTGGCAATAGTAATCAGCGACCTGCTCGATCCTGATGGCTATAAGGATGGACTGCTGAGCCTTCTTTACAACAAGTACGATGTAATACTCATCCAGGTTCTCAGTGAGGAGGAAATCGATCCGCCTATAAAAGGCGCTTACGAGTTTGCCGACGCGGAAACCGGCAGGAAATTAAAGGTTACTCTCGAACCGCCGGTTATTGAGGCGTACAGGAACAGACTCACCGAGTATCTGCGGGATATCGAGACTTTTTGCATAAGCCATTCCGTAGAATATATCCGCTCGAGTACGCTCGTTCCGTTTGAAGATCTGGTTCTGAAATACCTTCGGCAAGGGATGTACCTCCATTGATTATTTCCTATCTCCCCGGGCTTTTCTTTCTCATATCAATCCCTCTGATTGTAATTATGCACATGATCCGGCGGCAGAGAACCAGGCTCGGGATCTCCTCTACTTTCCTCTGGGAGGAAGTTTTGAAGAGCTACAGGCGGAGATTTTTTATTCAGACTTTCTTGAGAAATCTGCCCCTTCTCCTTCAGATTTGTGCCGCTTTAATCATAACTCTTGCTCTTCTGCACCCGCTTATTCCCGCGAGTTCGAGAAACGGCGGAGACGACCTGATCATCATACTGGACGGAAGCGCGAGTATGCAGACAAACGAGGGCGGAATGAGCCGGTTTGAACTTGGCGTTATCAAAGCGAAAAAGTACATCGAAGACAAGGCGCCGCGAACCCGGGTACTCCTTGTCTCCGGCGGAGGGTCACCGACCATCGCGGGACCATTTACCGATGATGCCTCAACACTGCGAAGGCACCTGGGAGAAATCAAGGTAACCGACGAACCCGGCGAGATGGATCTAATACTCGCTACCGCGGCAAATCTCGCGATTCCCGATAGAGATTACCGGATGGTTCTGATAAGCGACGGTGCTTTTGAACTGGAACGGCCGGATCTGCTTCCAAAGGTCTCTCTTGAATATCTCAGAGTCGGCAACGCCGCATCGAATGTTGGTTTTACAGCATTTTCATTCCGGAAACCAATTGACGGCATGCATGAGTACGAAATAATGGCGAAGATAAAGAACTACAGTTCCACGCCGTACTCCGGTTCACTCTCCCTTGCCTCAGAAAATGGGGTTCTGTCAGACACGGATCTTCTCCTGGAATCAGACGAAGAGAAACTTCTCATTCTACATCATAACGGATTATTGACTGAGAAAATCAGCGCACGAATTCCGCCGACAGACGGGTTTTCTCTAGATAATACCGCGTACGCAGTGCTCAACGGTAGTGGAAAGGTAGAGGTAAATCTCGTTACACCGGGCAATTTTTTCCTCGAGCAGCTTCTGACTGTACACCCGGCGGTTGAGGTCGTTATCGGTAAAGCCGCCTCAGCTGAGGGCCAATTCGACATCACTATCTTTGATCGAATCAGCCCGCCGTTAGATTTCTCCGGAAGACTCATCATAATCGGTGCGGCCGACCCATCGCTCCTGCCGGTCATCAAACCGGTAATCGAAAATCCCGCGGTAACCGGGTGGAATCAGTCCCATCCAATTCTTCAGTCTCTGGATGTTACGAGTTTCAGCGTGTACCGCGCCCTCGGTATTCCGCGAGGAAAGGTTAGCATAAGCAGCCTTGTACATTCCGGCGATATCAGTCTTCTCTATACCTTCTCCCGTCCGGGCACATCAGGAGTAGGCATTTCCTTCGCGGTTTCCGAATCCGATCTGGCGCTCAGACCGGCATTCCCGGTTCTCATGAATAACATACTGACATGGCTGGGTCCGGCGGTTCTCGATACCGGCATGAATCAGGCTTTGGCAGGCGGCACCTTTGCCTTTATCGCCGAAAGCAGCGATTCGGTTGTAGTTTCCAGACCGAATGGCGAAAGCTTCGACGCTCAAAATCAGGATGGGATAACCACTGTAACAGAGTTGACTGAAGCCGGCTTTTATACGGTCGAGGACGGAGGCAGCAGGCGGCTTTTCGCGGTAAATATGCTGGACGAAGAAGAATCCGATATATCCCCCCGGCTGGTACTGGGGGATCAGGATGCCGGTGCCGGCACCGGTAAAACTACTGGAGAGACGCCGGGATATTCACCTCTCTGGCGGGTGCTGGTAATAGGATTACTGCTTTTCCTACTTGCCGAATGGTATGTTTGGGCGAGGATGAGACGATGATAGGACTCCGATTCGCACATCCTTGGCTTCTCCTCTTTCTCGGCGGTCTTGTACCCATCTATTTCATTTTCGGGGTGTTTGCCGAAAAGACCAGCAGAAGGCTGGATGGATTGCGATTGGCGAGCAGGATCGGCGTCTACGTAATACTGGTGCTCGCTATAAGTACTCCTCAAGTATCAAAAAGTATAGACAAAGTAAACCTAATATTTCTGGCTGACCTATCAGACAGCATGGGGGCTCAAGCGGAGCAAAAAACGATAGATTACATCAATCTGACCACCCGCTCTATGGACGGAAACGACACCTATGGATTCGCGGTATTCGGCGCGGACTCATCTATAGAAATGCTCCCTTCCCGCTCCGGCGGAATACCGATCATTGAATCAATAGTTGATTCATCGAGCACCGATATCGAAGGGGCGCTCTATCGCGTAGCTGCTGCTTTTCCAGATGTTGGTATTGGTCTTCTTGGAGTATCACTCGCCT
>JABGPX010000264.1 GCA_018644745.1 Spirochaetales bacterium | reverse complement strand
CGAGCCGTAGAGCAATATATCGAGGTCGACTACCCGCGGAGCATACGCATCAATATGTCTTCCTCTTTTACGCCCAAGTTTCTTTTCTATCCGGCGGAGCCTCTGTCGCAGGACCGCGGGCGGCATATTCGTCTCGGCCGCGAAAACGCCGTTTATATAATTCACCTGACGTTTTCCCTTCTCCGGTATGGTTTCATAGAAGGTCGAGGCGGCGTTTACCTGTATTATTTCCTTTAGCAAAAACAGAGCCTTTATAATGTTTGCGTCAGCGTTAATATTTGAGCCTACGCCGATATATATGGTCATTGCTATCTGGCAGGCTTCTTTCTGAAAATTTCCACTCCCACACTTCTGGCGAAACGGAGTGCGCTGGGTTTCTCTGCGAGCACACGTACAGCGAGAACACCATCGAAATTGAAACAGACGTTGGATATCTCATTAGCCATCTTTTCTACGAGAAAAAAAGAAGATGCTTCTATCAACTCGACAATCTTGTCCTTTAGTTTTTTATAATTCACAGTATCTTCGATTGCATCGCTCTTGCCGGCTTTTGCCAGGTCCGCGTAGAGGGTTACGTTGATGACAACGTCCTGTTTTTTTATCCGCTCATTATCGTTTATTCCGATGATGCATCGCAGCAGCAGGTCCTTTATGTGAATTGCATCAAGTTCCATTAGCTCATGATCCATAAAACCTTCCTTTGATATGCCTTCCGCCATCTATATAGAGTACCTGACCGGTAACAAAATCCGCCTTTATCAGATAAAGTACCGCTTGAGAGATATCGATTTCTGAACCCCAACGCTGGAGCGGGTTGGTGTGAGCCAATTCCTTAAGGTACTCATCTGTCTTGCCGGGAGGTGGCAGGATGAGGCCCGGGGCGACAGCGTTCACACGTATTTCAGGTGCGAGTTCGTCGCTCAGCATTCTGGTGATACTGAAAAGTGCCTGTTTGCTGATGTGATAAGGGACGTGATTTCGATCATAATCGAGAATACGGGTATCCAGAAAATTTATTATAACTCCGTTGTCGCATTGGTCGGCAAGCCAACGCGCGAGAAGCAGAGGCGCGATGGCGTTTGTTTCGAGGTTTTCCACGAAAGCCTCAACCGGTGAATCCAGGATGCTTCCTTCAGGGAAGATCGATGCAGAATTAACAAGGATATCCACCTTTCCTGCTGTTTTGCCGCATTCCCCCGTAAACTTTTTAATGCTCGCAGAAGATCTAAGATCAGCTTGTATAACCCATGCTTTTACGCCCTTCGCGCGGATTTCCTCCGCGGCATTCTGAGCATCTTCTCTCGAAGATCGATAATGAACGATAACATTTGAACCTGCGTCGGCAAGGGCTATAGCAGCTGCTCTTCCGAGGCGTTTGCCCGCGCCGGTAATAATTGCTGTTTTCCCTGCCAGATTCCACATGATATTGTATAGTACTGAAATGATCGGAATGAAGTAAAGGGGATTCGCGGCGGCATCGTCCCGGTGTCTAGGCGGGGTATATAGAAATGAGTATAATAATTGCGAACTCGGAAGCCCAACCTGGCCTCGAGACCGCCTTGGGTCTCGTAAAAAAGAAAAGTTCACCGCTAGACATAATCGAAATGGCGATTCGAGAAATCGAAACTGACCCGGATATCCATTCCGTCGGCCTGGGGTCCTGGCCCAATGCTCTAGGCGAAATTGAACTCGACGCCGCGATTATGGATGGGAATACCAGAGACATCGGCGTTATCGGTGCGCTGAAAGGCTTCCTCCATCCAATCAGCGTGGCTCGAAAAGTAATGACCGAGCTGCCTCACACATTTCTTGCCGGAGACGGGGCAGCTAGGTACGCCGATGAGATCGGAGCCGAGCGAGGCGAACTTCTCACCGATGTCTGCATCGAGGCCTATAATCAATGGCTTGATCAGGTCGTGGATGAGAAGGAGCGCGACAGGTGGCCTAATATTCCCCTAAGCGGGATCGCGGCTCAGGCACTCGATCCGGTAGAGCCTCTGGGAACCACTGCTTTACTTGCCATGGATGATCACGGGTCCATTGCCGCCGGCGTAAGCACAAGCGGATGGGCTTGGAAGTACCCGGGCCGGCTTGGTGATAGCCCGGTGATAGGCGCGGGCTGCTATGCCGACAGCCGTTATGGCGCGGCGGCTTGTACAGGGAAGGGAGAGCTCACGATGCGTGCGTGTACCTCATACTCGATCGTCAACTCTATGAGAATGGGGCTTTCGGTCCGGGAGGCATGCTTGCTCGCAGCGGATGATCTAGCGGATCTCGAGCGGCCGTTCCGCGGAGTGGTTACAATTCACGCTTTGTCGAAAGATGGTGAGCATTGTGTATTGCGCGTCGGAGATAAGGTGAAGACAGACTACTTTCTCTGGTCCGGCAAAATGCGATCCTTCCAGAAGAAAACAGCCTCTGTGGCGGCGATTAAGAAAGCTCGTCGATGAGATTTTGGATGCGATCAATAGAGAGCGGCGCCGAGCCTTCATAGTGATTGTTAACATTTAGGTACACCTGAAGACCCCGGGATCGCATGTCCTGAATCAGACTAATAATTCCCGGAAGCTCATCATCCTTCGGTTCGACAATTGAGTTATATATTTTCTTCGTTTTCTTCTCGATTTCATCTCTTTCATAGCCGTGAAGACGGATTACCGCGGACCCTTGCAGCAGCGCTTTTGAGCGGTGGTAAAGCCTGCGAATATCGGGCATGAAGTACCCCTGGATGAATACCTGCGACAGCTTCTTCTCCGCGAGGAACTCAAAATAGGGACGCCCAAAGAATTGGGGATTACGCGTTTCAACGGCGATCGGCACCCATTGCGGGATTGCTGCGAGAAATCCGGATAGCCGATCGAGGAAATCACCTAGGCCGTCTATTTTCTGCCGGTTCAAATATTCAAATTGAAGCATTATCAGGCCGATTTTCTTTTTTAATGGGCTGATGAGATTTAAAAACTCCTCGAAAAGCGGAATAGAAAGGAAATATGGATTGGGTACCATTTTACCGCCGGTAAGATGCCGGTAGAAGTGAGTCAATGTTATTGAATTCGGAGCTTTTATTGTAAATGAGAAATCCTCCGGAACCGCATCGTTGTACTCAGCAACGGTCTCCGGCCTTGGTAATTGGATTTTATCTTGCCCGAACAGCGACCAAAACCATTGGTCCACTTCTACAGTATCGTATTTATGGGCGTATTCCTCGAGAAAGTTGATCTTCTTTTCCGCCGAATATACGAGACCTTTCCAGGATGGATATTTCCAGCTGCAGGTACCGATTCGGAGATTTTCCATACTATTAGAATAAATGGTGGGCGCGGGAATTCCAACCTTTGTGAATCGAATATTTAGGGAAGCTGACCATTCAATGAAAGCAGTCCGGCGTTTTGCTTCGTAATCAGGACGCGGAGTAAACCTTCATCAATCTGCCCTGTCGTAATTGCACCGCTTATTACCATGGCCTCTATTCGGTCGATGAGACCGCTAACGTCGTAGCGGCTGTGAATCAGCAGCATATCGATGCCGACTTCGAAGCAGCGGGTTATAGTGTCATCGAGGGAATATTTTTTTGCTAATGCTCCCATAGCTAGTCCGTCCGTCATGATCAGACCATCGAAACCGAGTTCATTGCGAAGAAGATCAGAAATGAATTTTTTTGAAAGAGTAACCGGGTACGTGTCGTCGATTTCAGGAAACAGCAGATGGGCGGTCATAATTGCCGGTGCACCTGCCTGTATTGCTTCGATGAATGGCATTAGGTGCCTTCTCAATTCTCCGGACTCCAGCGATTGGATTACCGGCAGGTTCCCGTGAGAATCTACAGACGACAGCCCGTGACCGGGAAAATGTTTTAAAACGGGAACCACACCTGCGTCTATTGTTCCTGCCATAAAAGCGTAACCGTAGCGTGCCGTTTGCTCTTCGTCATCGCCAAATGATCGGTCGCCGATGATAGTTCGGTCCGGTTCAGGATAGAGATCGAGTACCGGAGCCAAATTCATATTTATACCGATAGATTGAAGTTGAAGCGCATTGACATACGCCGCTGCTCGAACCAAATCCTCACTGTTTCGATTTCCGAGGTTATATGCCGAGGGCAGTTGGATAAATTCATCAAAACGAAATGCGGCGACTCTTCCACCCTCCTGATCGGCAGTAATGAACAAGGGAATTTCCGGCGATCTTTCCGCCTCTAGATGCCGCAGCCGGGAGGTGAGATCTTGCACATCCGAGATGTCTTCATAGTTCCATGGGTACAGTATGAAACCGCCGATTTCACCGGAGACTACCAGCTCCTCTATTTCATCGGTCAGCCCGTCCCTCGGCACCCAGCCGATTATCCGCTGCCCGATTCTCTGTCTAAGGGTAAGGCTGCTTAATAAGCGTGCGAGCTCGGCTTCTTTTGTCGGCACCGAGGGAGGACCCGGCGACGACGCACAGCTGGATAGGCAAATGAAAAGAATTAGTGTCCAGCTGGTAAAAATCGTTCTCATTGCCACACAGTATAAGAGTCCGGCGCGAGCCAAACAATGGTTAGGGCATATCGAAAAACCAACTATCTGTGAATCTGACTGATTCCGAAGCCGTATAAAATCGTGGTTTTTCGTATATGCTGGATGTCAAAGCATTAGTTAAAAGAGATGCCCGTTTTTCTTTTTTGATGGGATTTCATTCGTGTGATCGGATTCTCTTCCCCTGCGGAACCTGAACAGGTATAGTAGGCAGGCATGAGGCGACTCGCGGCCGCGGTAATATTATTGATCATCCCTTTTTTTTCCCTCTATGCGGAGAGGAGTTTTGTCGTCGTTTTCGATCTGTCTCACAGCATGAACATCGTTGAATCGGGAGCGGAAGCAAGCCGTCTGAATCTCGGCCGCGGAGCCATCGGCCGGCTGCTGCAAAGTGATGAACCTGAAGAATGGGCGCTTGTGCTTGCTGACGACGCGGGGACGGCACGGGTGGCGTCTGCGTTTTCTTACGATACCGATAACTTGATACGAGAATTGCGATCCGCTGCGACTTGGGGCCTCACTTCACTGGATGAGATGATGAAGACCGGGGCCTCCTACCTGAGCACCGTGGGCAATGGGGATGAGAAGTACATTGTTCTTGTCTCAGATTGTGTAAATACCCAGGGAGAGCTCTACAGTTATCCCGATATCGGCTACCTCGATGAAATGAATATTTTGCCAATTATTATTGGATTCCCGCAGCCAGATTTCTCGGGTCTCTGGCAGGATTCGGATGATTGGATTCGCCGGTCTGGAGGAGTGTTTGTCTTCCATTCTCAGACCGAGCAGCTTCGCCGGGCTTTGACTGCCGGGCTGTCCGACGGAACATCCTTTGTAAAAACAACACAGCCGCCGGATCGTAATCCGGCTGCCCCTCCGGAAGAGGATCCGGAAGGC
>JABGPX010000223.1 GCA_018644745.1 Spirochaetales bacterium | reverse complement strand
AACCTTACCAGGGATTTTATAAGAGAAGACACTGACTGCCTTCGCATCACGTCCGAGTATGTGAATAAAACCGGAACTGAATTTTATTGGGGTATGAGAATGAACGATACCCATGATGCCGGATATGGCAATGTGTTTATGCCCGAAAATACATTTAAGAATGAGAATCCGGAAGTATTGTTTGGAAAAGATATCAGACACGGCGCCGTTACAGCGGTTGACTACCTGAATGAGAAGGTACGAGCTTTTGCCCTTGCCTACATTATGGATGTAGTTGATCGGTATGAGGTCGATGGAATCTTTCTCGATTTTTTCAGACACCCGATTTTCTTCAGATCCAACGCAAATGGTTTGCCCGCTACCGGTGAAGAGCGAGAAGCGATGAATGATTTCATGAGTCAGGTGAAAACCGAATTGGACAAAAGGCGGCTTGCCGCCGGAAAATATTTTCTTGTATCTGTCAGAGTTCCCGACTCTGTTGAGTATTGCAACGCTATCGGTCTCGATCTCAATACTTGGTTCAGCGAAGGTCTGACAGATATCCTTTTTACCACCAGCTACATTCACCTGAACAATTGGAATTACAGCGCTGAAATCGCCCATAAGCATCAAATTCCGGTTTACCCGTCTCTTGATGAGACTCGTGTGAAAAGCGAAATACCCAGGCACAAAAGAAATTCTGTTCGCGGCTATTATAGCCGGATTATGAATGTGTGGAATTCAGATTGCGATGGGATTTTTATGTTCAATAATTCAGGCTTGAGAGACATGAACCAAAACATTGAGCAGAACTGGTCCCGTCTAGATGCCGGCACCTACCAGGAAGGACTGGCTGCAACCGTGAAAGGTAAGGATTTCGTAAATACTCTTAGTAAAACCTATTTTGTAAGTTTCAGAGGAGTCGGTGCTGTGGCCGGAGATGCCCTGCCTCATCTCGACTATATTAACGTACCGACTCTGAATCATTTCGCCAGAATTTCTATGCCAAAGGAAACAGAAAGAGATGTGGCCATACTGATCTCCGACGACATTAATATGGCGGTATCGAAGGGCACGACACCGAAGGCGACAGTCAGCGTCTTAATTCTGGGCAAACCTGATTCGGTCGATATTTCACTTAATGCAGTGGCGCTGAAGTTGACAGCGACAGAAAGTGAAAATACCGATTTAGCTAGTGACGCGGTGGAGTTCGTTTTGACCGGCGAACTCCCGATTCAAAGCATAATTTGTGGAGAAAATATCTTCAGATTCCATACGACAGGACTCATTACCCTCCTCGATCTATGGGTAGACATGGAATATCCCGATAAATAGAATCTCTTATTTCTCACGGGAAACGCATTTGTTGAGGACAAGTCGGGTAAGGAGTAAAGCTCTTTACACCGACTGTACTTATTGAGATCTTACCCAAGTCTCATCAAATAGCGCTATGTCTATGTCACTAATCGTTGGCTGCGTGGCGTGATAATGAGAAATCGCCAATATCACGCTTCCGTCATCGAGCTCATGCAGCCCGAAATTACTCAGCTGGTTCCGGCCGGATTCATCCATGATCACGACGTCATTGCCCCAAGTAGTTCCTCCATCTTTGGAAAGTGAAGCGCAAAGAGGATACCGCGGCCAGTTATGGGGCGTTGAGACCGGATTCCTCACAAGGAGCAGCGATCCGGAATCCAGCTTGATCATTGCGGAAATCGATTCGGGAGTTGAGATACGTGTTGGCTCCGGTGTGCTCCAGTTTTCCCCGCTGTCTGCCGATCGGCTGGCGAATCGGCATCCCGCTTTTGTTCTATATAAACATAAAAGCTCATTCGACGCAGTTTCGACCACATTCGGCTCCATCGCACCGCGCGGTGCATCTACTTCCACGTCACGAGGTCCACTGCTCCAGGTACCCCCGGCATCATCTGAAATGAGAAATCGGGCGGTCATTGTCTGGGGATCCGCTTTTGACAGATAGATGATCGGCAGCACAATTCTGCCGCTTTCCAGTTCCAATGGAGGATTGGGTCCGCCATAGAAAAATAACTCGGTGCCGGCTTCTCCCATAACATCAATTTGGCGCACGTGGGACCAGCTTCGCATTTCATCGACGGATTCACGCAGACAGACCCGAGAATAGGATTTTGCATAGTCGTTAATGCTCCCCACCATCTTGCTGTCGACGGTATCTCCTCGAAAATATGTCTCCCGCCAAAACATAAGAATCTTCTTTGAGGATCGATGATTGAGAAAGTAGTGATGAGATACATTCGCGCCCGGCTCTGCATGAAAAATATTCGCCGGCGTCCAGGTGGCTCCCCGATCATCAGAAACCGAGTAATACGTCGCGTTATCGTTGTTTGTCTCTTGGGTATTATACGCATTCCATACAAGATAGAGCCTTCCCTCTGGGGTCTGGAACGGTACGGGTGCCTGGTAATGGCTCCAATTCCGGCAGGAAATACCTCCGCGAAGGAAATTCCAGTAGAGAATCTCTCCCTTTTCTCGAGTACTTGGTGCGGAATTAACGTTTATCATACATTTTCCCTTATATAATGCCCGGAAGCTTGCTAGGCCGATACTTCCAAATCATGCCAAAGAAACGAGTTAAATGAAAGCAGCTGCTTTTCATAACTATTGGCGCACCAAGTGTATAACCGGTAAATATTTAGCAATCTATGGGCTAGCAAGCTTTGGGGCACTACAATTGCGTTGCCCCCGTGCCCACTTCGCAGTATCATTCGCATATGCATGTTCGCACTGCTTCACTTTCTGTCATTCTTTCAATTCTCCTGCTTGGGATGAATCTCCCGATTTTTAGTGCCGATGCTCCGATCTATGGGGGAACTCTGGTATTGGCTAACAGAGGAGATCCGCCGGCGGGTTTCGACCCGATGAAAACCAGCAGTATTGCCCTGCATCATGTCGCGGGAGCTTTATTCGGGCCCGGGAATTTGGTAATGCGGTGCCGGGAAAACATGTATGATGTCTGCCCATACCTTGCGACAAATTGGACGGTAGACCGGGAGTTTACAGATTGGATTTTCTCGATTCGAACTGACGTGTATTGGCACGATGGAACCCTTTTTACCGCTGAAGATGTGAAGTTCTGGTTAGATCTCGTTTTTTTCGGGGTCGAATCTAAAGGCAAAACCCGCGCGCCGGCGTATTTTGATAGAGAATTAGGCGATATCGATCTCGTCGAAGTTTTGGATAACCAGCAGATCAGAATCAAATTCAAGCAGCGTAATGAACACTTCCTGGAAATTCTCGCGAATCCGCGCTTTCGCATTGCCCACCCCCGCCACCTGATGCAGCCTCTCATTGACAAAGGAAAGGTTGATGTGAACCCTTTGGAAATCGGATTGATCGGATTAGGTCCGTTCCAGCTGGATAGATATAGAAGGGGCAGCCTTATCCGTCTCGAAAGCTTCGAAGATTACTTTGAGAAAGACGAACGAGCCAGATCCCTTCCCTATCTCGATGGTATCGATTACGTAATCATGCCTGATCCATTCGCGATGGATGTGGCTTTTCGCACCGGCCGACTCGATGGCGGAGCCAGGGGGCAGGGACATTATCTCTCCGCTGAAAGGATCGAAGGATATAGACAGGATTTGAGCGACCGGGTTTTCTTCGCGGAAACTGAAGGCGGCAATTTTCGGCTCGCTTTTAATATGTTGCGGGACGGTCCCTGGCAGGATCCGAAGGTGAGAAGAGCGATTGCTCTATGGATCAACAAGCCCAATTCTATACCCACCGCCCTTGGCGGGTTCGGCTGGACCACTCCGGACCTCGGGCCGCCAAACATCCCGGTGCCGCGATTCTTTGTCAACTGGCCGAAGTTTGATAGAGATCCGTTGCAGGAGCGCAGAACCCAAGCGTCCGGGCTTCTCGCGGACGCCGGATATTCCGATGGTTTTGAGATGACCCATTTGGTGCGAGGACTCAACACCGCACCTGGAGAGTATCTGAAAGCCCAGCTTGCTGACCTGAACATCGATCTTCAGCTTCGAATTGTCGATGAGGCGGAATGGAATCGCGCCCGGGTCAGCCTCGATTTCGACAGCCAGCAGGGAAGATTGACGCCATCCCCAATACCAGAGGGTACCGAATCGGTTTATGGCCGATATAGCGAAAATCCCGACGCCTATGCGAAACATGAAGACGCTCGAATCGATGTGCTCTACTTGAAGTTGAGAAACGCCATTTCATTTCAGCAGAGGATGAAAATTTGGCGGGAGATCGAGACCTATCTTTTTTTTGAACAGACATATATCGTTCCGATCGCCGAGTCCATCAATGTGATCCCTTACAGAAGTTATGTAAAAGGCCTGGTAGTACCAACTGAAGACGCTCATACCCATACCGATTTCGCCACAGTTTGGCTTGATGGAAAGAAGTGATTACAGAACGGTGAAAAGCTACGTCCTGAAACGGGTTGCTCTTATGGCACCATTTCTCCTTGTATCTACTATTTTTATTTTCCTGATCATGCGGATTCTTCCCGGTGACGTGGTTCTCGTTATTCTGGGCGACACACCCCACACCCTAGAAGTTCGAGAAGCCCTGCGGGAGGAATTGGGTCTGAATAAGCCGCTCTATGTGCAGTATGCGTCGTGGTTAGGCAGCATGTTTAACGGCAGTTTCGGCGGTCGCTCCCTCGAAACGGGAGAGACAATCAAGTCTCTCCTCGCAAATCAGCTGCCGGTTACGCTGCTGCTTACGACTTATACGTTGATACTTTCCGTAATTATTTCGGTTCCACTTGGGGCGGTAATCGCGGGCCGCAACAGCGTATTGTTAGATGTTCCTTTTCGCATCATTTCGCTTGGAGGGCTGGCGCTCCCAAATGTCTGGATCGGATCAATTATTCTGTTAGGTCTCCTGAAAATATTCCATTGGTCACCACCGATTATATATGACGGGCTTTTGTCTGACCCAATTACCCATATGCAAATGATGATATGGCCGGTTCTTATCCTCAGTTTTGAATTTGGATCACACCTTTATAGAATTACACGGACCAGCGTTGCAGAAACTCTCAGGGCGGATTATACGGCGGCCGCGAGAGCACGAGGTGTGGGCGGCATTCGATTGATATTCAAACACGCCCTTCCCTCGGCGGGTAATTCTATTCTCACAGTGATCGGACTTCAAGCGGGAACTCTTTTGGGAGGAACTTTGGTTTTGGAGTCGATCTTCGGCCTTCCCGGTATCGGCAGAGGACTAGTGCAGGCGGCTCGATCACGCGACTATACGGTGATTCAAAGCTATGCGGCGCTTCTGGTATTCCTTTTCCTCGCAATTAACCTGGTCACCGACATTCTTTACATGTTTCTCGATCCACGGACAAGAGATTCAGCATGGGCGGATTTATGATAAGGCGGAGGCTGCTAGGAATATCCAGGGCAAAATTGATCACCGGAATTATCTCCATG
>JABGPX010000717.1 GCA_018644745.1 Spirochaetales bacterium | reverse complement strand
CTGCACCTTTCTCAAGCCCGGGGCCGGCAATGGCCAGTGGTATCCGGATGCTGCCGTCGTAGTGGCGCTCCTGCTTCTGCATGAAGCCATGGTCCCCCAACAGCTCGCCGTGATCGGCTGTAAAGATGATATAAGTACTCGCCAGTCTACCCGTCTCCTCAAGAGCTTTCCTGACCCGGCCAAGCTGCTGGTCGAGGTGGACGATGTCGGCAAAGTAGCGATGACGGCTATCGGCAAAATTCACCTTCGGTCTGGCAGGTCCACCCTCGGGATCACGCCTGATCACGGTGTCTGCCCAGATCGGCTTTTTGTCAGTTTCGTTGTTGAGGAAACGTGCGAGCTTCCTGTAGTACTCCGGCGCATCATCACTGTGCAGCCACTCCGCCGGCACCGGGGTAGGTATGTTCTCCGGAGCAACCTTGTCCATGGTTTCTGCCGGCGGGCAGTATGGCGGATGCGGCGCCACGAAACTCACGTGCGCGAAAAGCGGCTGATCTGAATCGGTTTCTTTAATGTAGTCCAACGCCCGCGAGGTGATCCAGGCCGACTGCGAAAGCTCTTCCGGGAACTGCAGCGGTTTGTCGAACACATCTGGATACTTTTTCTTGGCTTCACGTATTGCCGGCCGCATGTCGATCTTGTCGGGGCCGTACTCGGCATATCCGGGCACGTCCGGCCAGCGGGTGGCGAGGACTGCTTCATAGTGTTCGGGATGGTCTTCCTTCACCCAGTCCAGCCAGACGCCGCTGCGGTCGTCCTCAGTGTTGTGGACCACGTCAAAGCCATACACGGCATAATCCTGATAGAACTTCTCGAAGTGGGGCTTCAGATGCAGCTTGCCGAAGGCTCCGGTCCGCCAGCCTGACTTCTGCAACTCCCGCATGAAAGTCGGGATCTCGGGATTGAGCGAATAGCCGTTCATGATCAGGCCATGTGCCCGCGAGGTAAGCCCCGTGGCAATGGTCGCCCGTGCAGGCGAGCACACCGGGTTGCTTGTGATGGCGCGGGTAAAAGTCGTCCCGCTGCTTTGCAGCCAGTCGAAGTTCGGCAGCTCGCAGATCTTCCGATTACGCGCTGCTTCCAGCCACTTGGCCGAGAGTTGATCTACCATAAAAAGTATGACATTGGGTTTATCTTGAGTTTTCATAGTTATACCTTCGTGTCCCTTTTATTCTGCTTTCCTCTATTTACACGACAGCTCTATGCGTTTGGTTACCCTGTCGATGACCCACACCTTAGCAATCATATCTCTCTGCCCTGGAAGAAAGGAGTTGGTGCCGACATACGGGTCGTGTTCCGGACCGAAGATTTTTTGGTTTTCGCCGGCTGACTTCAGCACAAGGATAAGGGGTTTCATCGGCTTCAACTGGTCTTTGTTACAGTAGGAGAGATAAGCCGCCGCTCGAAGCCGTGTCCAGAGGATGTCGTTTCTCAGCGCCCGGGTAAATGCTTCTATGGCGCGGGCGCCCTCTTCCATTCGAACAAAATATGCGGCCGCGGCCAGACTGACGCTGATAGATGGATCATCAAGGAGCGGCTCGAGCAAAGGTTTGAGGGCGGAATCAAACTCAAAGCTAAACAGACCAGTCACCGCCCAAAAGCGCACTGCGCTGTCAGAATCATCCAGCCGGTTTAGGAGTTCCTTCCTTCCTTCCTCACCCAATCGAGCCAGATCGGCGGTTTCCAGGATCCGTTCAAAATTGTTACAGTGCGCGCCGACCGCATGACTCACGCCGTTATACGCCGCGGCCCTGGAGACGATTTCCGGTTCATCAATGAGACCAAGATCACGGGTCTCGATCATCCAGCCAAACAGCTTGCCGCGCAGCTCATCCCTGACCTCGCCAAAAGCCGGATCATCCGCGAGGTTGCGGATCTCTTCCGGATCGTTTTCGATATCATACAACTCCTCGGCCGGCTTATGGTCCTGCCAGAATAGATACTTTTTGCACTCCTTCGGCAGGCCGTTCTGATTGACCATGACAGGTGGTCCGAGCATCAGGAACACGCCATCGGGATAGAACGAAGCGTATGGCTGATGCGGCAGGAAGTTGCGGATATAGCGGAACTTTTTTGTTCGGATGGTGCGGATGACTTCAGGGTTGTTATCAAGTCGGTCCCTCGCCAACGGCAGTAGGTATGATCTGAGATCGCTAATTCCTTAGCCGCCTCATTGACCGACCGTCCTTGGGATATAAGGACTTCCGCCTGCCGCAGCTTATTAATGATCTGCTCCGTGCTGTATCTTACTCGTGGCATTTCTGCTCCCTTTCATTTTTTCCAGCGTTAAGTCTATCATAATGCTGAATCAGGTTAAGGGGGTCAGAGGCGACCGGGCGTGCTCACTACTGTGACTACTCCAATAGTTCGTTGGTCCTTTCGGTAGCTAATGATTGCCACGGGCGAAGAAGTCACGCGGAGGCATTGGGTGGTCATACATGATAATTAATTCGAGAAGCCGGTCCTTCAGTTTCCAGTGTATATACGAGCAGTCTAAATCGTGAGCAAGCTTGTCTTACTATTCCAGATCTAACTCTAAGTCGAACACGTAAGCGTTGTCTCCTATTTGACTTTGGTAGGCTTATCCCTTGATTCCTCCGAGCATGATGCCCTTTACAAAATACTTCTGCAGAAATGGGTACACAAGTAGGATGGGAAAAATCGCAAAAATCAATGCCGCCGCTTGTATCGAAGGTAGTGGCGCCGGAGCAATGACCGTTACTCTCAGCATTGATGTATCGGCTAATGCAAGTAAATTTCGCAGTACGATTTGCAGAGTAAAATACTCGTTTCTGGTAATATACATGAGCGCATCAAACCAGCCGTTCCACCTGCCAACCATGCCGAATAGTAATATGGTCAAGAACGCTGGCTTCGACATAGGAAGGTATATCTTGAACAGTATCGCCAGATGTGAAGCTCCCTCGACCCTCGCAGCTTCCTCGTATTCACTCGAGATTGTTTTAAAGAATGTCATTAAAAGTATTGCATTGAATGGACTGATCAAGGTCGGAATTATAAGCGCCCACATGGTGTTGAGCAATCCTAAAGAACGGACAACAAGATACGTAGGAAGTATCCCCCCGTTGAATAACATAGAAAAAAGCGTAAAAAGCCTGAAGAACTTTACACCCTTAAGGTAGTTCTTCGACAGCGGATACACATAGATCACTAACATCAATTGAGAGGTTACAACATAGACTGCAGTTACCAATACGGTAAATTTTAATGATCGAGTGAATTCGCTGCTAGCAAATATGAACCGAAAGGCCACGAGAGACACTTTTATAGGAATTAATCCGACCGCGCCGGACATGACCGCCGACTCGTCACTAAACGCCAAAGCAACAACTCTCAATACAGATATCCCGCATAAAACAGAAAATAGTGAAACAGTGGCATATGAAATTACCAGCGTGATCCACTCGTCAGCTCCACGCCTTGTGCCTGTCCGCCTTACCATATCGACGCATCCCCTATTCTACGTGCGATCCAGTTGCACATATAAACCAGAGCAAAACTGATCACCGACTGGAACAAACCCGCGGCAGTAGCAACGCTTACTCGGAAGTTCACAATACCCTTGTGATATACATAGAGAGGAATAATTTCCGAAACCTCGAACAGCGATGCGTTAGTCGTAGCGAGTATCTGTTCAAAAGATCCCGATACCAGACTGCCTATTCCCAAAATGAATAGCATGATAATCGTAGAACTTATCGAAGGTATGCTAATATGCCGAATTTGTCTGAATTTATTCGCACCATCTATTTTCGCCGCCTGGTATAGCTCAGGATTCACCCCGGATAAGGCCGCAATATATATTATTGACGCCCAGCCAGCTTCTTTCCACTGTTCGCTCAGAATGAGAAATGGCCAATACAGCCTTCTGTTTCCGAGAAATGCAATCGGCTCAAAACCCGCTTGGACCAACAGATTGTTGAAGTATCCGGTGCTTACTGAGAAGAGGCCAATAATGATACCATAAGCCACGATCCAGGAGAAAAAGTGGGGGATGTATATTACTGTCTGCATGGATCGCTTCACAATGCTGTCTTTCATTTCGTTGAAGGCCAGTGCGAGAAATATTGGGACTGGAGTGGTCAATACGATTTTCAATAGATTGATGCATATAGTGTTATAAATTACGCGTGGTATAATCGGGTCGTTCAAGAGTGTTATGAAGTTCCGAAAACCGACAAAATCACTTCGCCAAACGCCTCTGCCTGCTATGTAGTTCTGGAAGGCGACAACAAGAAAAAGCATTGGTACATATGAAAAAATTATGAAAAAGATGACACCAGGCGCCAACATGAGGTATAGTCCGGAGTTCTTTTTTACAGCGTCTTTTAAGCGCGCATTGTTTATCATTACCTTATGTCGGCTCCCTCTATACAGTAAAGACATAGATTTCTTACGGCCGCTCCATCTATCTGTGATGCAACGGCAGAGATACTACCAATGATTGGTGGCAGCAATATCCCAGGCCTCCAATGATTCAACATGTACGTTCCCCATTTCACAAAACAGCTTGACCCCCGTGCTATCCTTCCTCGAAGGATAGATTCTCTGCGTTACACAAATTCTGCTATTCAAGTAAATCTCAAGGATTGAGCGATCAATGTAAACTCGCAGTTGCAGGCGCTCGGCCTTTTCCACACTGAAAGGAACTTCTTGCAGGAAGACATTTTTTATGGTGTGCTCCCCGTTTCGAGAAAAGGGCGGCACCATACTGTCGATGTCCGGCATTTTTGCCGCCCAAGGATATGGAAACGGTTGCACGATATCGTCACATAAGCTCGATTTTCTTGTATCGATAGTGATTGTCGCCTTTTCCGAGTCATATAGGATTGCTGACTCCTCCTGTCCATCCGGCGAACATCTGACCTTAATTCCGAACCTTGCTTCATTTAACGGGCCTACCCGCATTAATAATTCTAAAGAGTCGCCGGAAATATCATTTAGGAGTGCTTCATACGATCGGTAAAGCTGTAATCCTACAAGTTTTCGATAGTTCAACCGCAAGCGCTCGAACTCCTCCGGTGGATCGACATTGATTTGACCATCGTCAGTCATAGATACAACTCTCGGCATACTCATAACGCCTGACCAGCCCGATGCATGCTGTGTTGCCCTTGACCTCGTTTCCGGAACCCATCCCCATATGATCCGGCGATCTCGGTCATCGAGAAGGCTTTCGACCGCGAAAAACACGCCGCCCGGCCAATTCATCTTCTCGTGTTTTTCAGGGAAAAACTTACCCCCGGAATATTCACCGACATAATACTGAACGCCGTTATAGTGGCTGATGTACAGCAAAACCCATTTACTGCCCAGCTTGAAAAAGCTCGGGCAGGCGCAGTCGTCCAGACTTCTTGTTTTATTCAGGTCTGAATCATAAAATTCGGATATATAGTCCCATCTCTTCAT
>JABGPX010000265.1 GCA_018644745.1 Spirochaetales bacterium | reverse complement strand
CCATCTCTTCAGTTTCACCATCTATAGCGCTGTGGGCGGGATCGAGAACCGCGCTTATGTGTCTGGGGTCGTATCCCTCGATCAAATGCATAATTCCGATAGCACTGGCCACACTGTTTCCACAGTGATTCTGCACGCCGATCGATACACCGGCGCTCTCTAGATCGGGAATAAGACCATCGAAACCCTGGCGAACGATTTTCTCGGTCGCCATATATCCTATTTCCATATCTATTGAAACGCATATCCTGATAATCGGTATTCCATTCTCGCCGCACGCATTTATGGTCTGCTTATCTGTGTTTCCGGCAACGCTGCCGATGAAAACGCCCTGATCGGCAAGTATCTTCACGGCGTCTTTCAAGCCAGTACCGATCAATCCCGGCTCGACCTGATAACCGGCACGTACCGGAAGCTCAATCCCGTCAAATCCCAGTTCCTTAACAAGCTTGCCCAGATCCTCTAATGATAAATCCTGCCACGGTTTTGTAAATATGGTAAATCGGTTCCTCTGTTCAGCCATAGCCAACTCCTATTTGTAAGTACCTTCGATAGCCCGCAAGCGGTCTCGCCTTGCCCTGGTTAGGTAATCTCTCATCGTCTCGAGCTCGAACTCGTCGATCAGCTGATCCGTCGAAACATTGGGGAGCCTGGATCCGATGATCAGAAGGCACTCTTCGCTGATCCACTCGGATTCGATGGCGGTAGGTCCGTATTTCTTTAGAAGAGGACCCAGTTTTTCGATATTATAATCGTGATGGAGCAATCTTTTATCGAGATCAATGGTCGTACTCACCAGTGGCGACCCCCCGGTTGAATCTGCTAACTGCCGCTTCATGCTGACAATCTCCCGTCCGCAGATGTCCACAAAGGTCGAGCATCCAGTATGCAGCCCGCCCATATAAAAGCCAAACTCCAATGCCCATTTCGTAAGCATTCTTGCGCCATCCCACATAGATGACCATATAACAAGCTCCGCTTTATTCTCGCAGAGTCCAAAACCAACTTCACGGTAATTCAAATCGAAGCAGATACACAGCCCAATCCGGCCGAAATCCGTTACGAACACCGGCGTTTCAGTACCCGGAATAATACCTCTACCAAGTTCGCCATGAGTAGGAAAATTCTTATGATACACACCGGCGACTTTGCCGCTTCGATCTATAAGAACCGAACTGTTTCGCTTCGCACCCTGCGAATCAAAAGTACCCATAGGACATACTATATAAATTCCGTGTTTTTTTGCCCTTTTTGCCATTTCGGAAATTGTCGGACCATCAAGTTCCTCATATTGCCAGCAGTCCTCAGCTCCCAGAGTATTGCAGATCTCGGGAAAGGCCACGAGATCACTTCCCAGAGCCGCCGCCTGGCCGACACAATCGCCCATCCGATTCAATGTACCGGCAAGCCTATTCGGGGTATTGGGAGGTAGTGTCGGAAAACTCACCAGCGAAATAGCTGCATTTCTAGCCATTCAACCACTCCTTTTCCTCATCATATAGATAATTTCGCACCTATAACCAGCCGGTGAGTTTCGCCAATCCCTTTGCATACTGAAGATAGTTCGGCCAGGACACATCCGCTGGAATTCCGTGGTCGCAGGATGGAATATAACCGCCGCCCTCGACAATCGGCTTGATTCTATCTAATTCAGCCTCCAGCGCGGCACCGCCGGCGGCAATTTTACGTTTGTCTACTCCTCCTCGGAACGCTATCCGCTTTCCAAACCGTTCTCGGAAATCAAGAATATCGTTATGAGCGGCCACCTCAATAGGATCGCAGCAGTTAATTCCTGCGTCTATCCAAAGAGGAATCAATTCCCCGATAAATCCATCTGAATCCATTCCATAAACCGGTACATCTTTGCTTCGAATGACTTCTCCCCACTGTTTCCAAGCGGGAAAAAGAAACTCTTTTGCCATATCCGGCGATACCATGGAAAAGGCCTTGTATGCCATATCCTCTGACAGGTGGACTTGGTCGGGAATGCAATACTCAAATGCGGTCTGCATAAGTTCTGAGATATAGGATGTCCAAAAGGAGACCATATCGCGAATCATATCCGGATCGTCATAAAAGCTGGTGCACAAATTCTCAAAACCCAGCCATTCCCGCATCTGCCAGAAAGGACCTGAAAAATGAAACGTAATCGGCCATGTCCTATCTTCCATGACCTTTCCCGCGCTTGCCGGATCCTCGGGTAATCGAGCGGGATCAGCGGCAATGTATCGTTCTTTCATGACCTCCCAATCATCCCGGCTTTCAACCGGACACTTTATCCACTTCCGGGTTACAAAATCGATGGCGTTGCGCAGATATTCTGTGGTGAACTCCTTGCCGATCTCGCAGATGTTCCCTTTCCAGTCCTGGACGATCTGTGTGTTCTCTTTTACCTCAATTACCTTTTCTTCAAACAGCGGAATCATTCTCTCATCGACGTCGAACCCGTCCCCGGTATCCGGCCAAGGGTAAGGACTCCCTATCTGCTCAAAACCATACCTTGGGATATCCGCAGGTCGTATATCAACCGGGAGCCCCTGCGCATGCCATGCTTTCCGCGTCGATTGTCTGCCGTTTCCGGGACTAAAGGGAATCCTGTCGGGAGCGCCGTATAGCATCGCTTCTAGAAATCTTTCTCTTTCATTCATGTTATCAGTTAAACACAAATTCACAATGCTTGCGTACCCCATAGCGGATATTGACATGCGCCGAATCCCACCCTACAGTTTTACTTAATGGCCCGAATCGTGTGGAAATACCGAAAATGGTGTCGGTCTCGCTAATAAGATGAGCAAACGGTTAACTACAATACTTTCTGCCTTGTCGATATTCACCTTACTCGCCATCGATGCCTCTGCCGATACAATAATCATTCCGCCAATAGAAACCGGGATGGAAGTAACGGAGATGGGAGAGGGCATCCGGTATTCAATGAAACTGGAATACGCTCTTCACAACCACAAGAATCAGCTCGTGGAAGGGTCCTACTCTCTCGTCCTCCCGGTTCCATCGAGTTCCGAATATCAGCATGTATCTATCACGGGTGTAAAAGGGCTTACGGTTCAGCGGATCGGCCGTGATAAGTATGGAAATTGCGTCGTAATCTCCGAGCTCTCCCCTCTCAGCGAATATCCCGACTATGTCACAATAGACCTGCAGATCTACAAGCATCCTGTGAAACTATCGATTCCTCCGTCATATTTCTACGAGACTCAAATAGATCATATTACGGTGGACAGTATTCTCGAGGATACCTCCCTGCGGAACCATATAGCAGACCTTTTTTTTGAAATCGACACGGATTTGAGTTTCGAGGACTTTTTACAGGTCGTGGATCTGTTCACAACCGACACCAACGAAACCGCCGAGGGTTTTGAAACGATATATGATGAATCCATTCAGGAATTTTTCCCAATAGACCGCAGAGATTACCTGAGCAAAGCCATAGATTTCATAGCGATTCTGGCGGAGAATGGTATAGCAGGGCGAATTGCCCGGGGCTGGAGCTTTCCTCCCGATGTGGATACTTTCCGCGAGGATTTTCTTGTGCATGTATTCCTTCCGGATCATGGAATGCTGGTATTTGACAGAAAACTCGATCTATTTAGTGATGAGTATTATTTTATCGAGTTTTTCTATTCCCTGTCCCACGGACTCGATTTTTCCTCAAGCGGTTATGTCGGAATGACTTCGAACGGTTACATACACATCGTCAATGAACCAATCTATATGTCCTGCGGAACGTATAGTTCCTCCCGCGGCGCCGCTGACAACCGATTTTCCGAGCAATTCTATGAAATGGAAGGCTATGATTGGGGGAAACGGCTCTCATCTGATTTTATTCGTCAAAACGTGAATATAACCTCATTAATATTTCGGACAGTCTACAAAACCACCCCAGATAAACAATATTTCGATCAACCTGTGGAGTACCGGGTGAAGGATATTGTTCTTTCAAAAAAACTCGACTCTCAATACGATCCGATCGAGCTATCCGGAACCTATGTACCGGGCGAGAAAGTGTACGCTACTATAATGTTTCGCGGAAGCGGCTTTGAAAAGCATCTCGTTGTCCGGTGGATAGCTCCCGGCGGTGATATATTTCATGAAGTAGTGGATGATGTAAAAACGACCTGGACCAGTTACTTTAGTACTCTGCGGACTCATCAAACTATGGAGAAAGGACTATGGACGGTAGAAGTCGAGGTAAACGGCGCGCTGGAAATGCGAAAGCAATTCGAACTCAAAACTTCACCCTGATAGGTATCTGCTTGCTTTTTGCCGCCTGCGCTACCACGGAACCTATCCAGGCGGAACTCGCGTCACAGACCGATACCGCAGAGAAGCCGGGTCAGGTAACCGAACCCTCTGAAAACACGCCCAAGACAGCTGAAATAAAGCCGGATAAAGCGGCAGCCCCACCTGAAGCCGCCGCGGATAAACCCGCATCCACGATAGAAACAGCAGCGCAGCCGAAAGAAGCCGAGACTGTCGCGGCAAAAGTGGTTTCATCGAATGAAACTTTTGCTCCCGCCGCGATGACCGCGCGAACGGTGAGTGAACTCCCGGGGCTGACGGCCGCCATTCCTCCTCCTCCGAGCCACCAAACGGGATCCCGTCGGCCGCCGAGAGGCCGTGTTCAGAGTCTATCCGGCGACCAAGTAGACGTACTTGAATCTGCTTTCACCCTCCTGGGACTTCCGCCGGACTGCCCGGTAACCGTAAACGGCCGCCACTTCAAACTAGACTGCATTGGCACAGTAAGCGCGATATTCTACAATCTCGGAATCGATATCACCAAAGACTTCAATCGTTACACAGGAAACGGCGTCGGTAGGCTGTTCAAGAGCCTGAAAGACAAAGGAGCGCTGCACATGGATCGATTCCCGCATCCGGGAGATATCGTTTTCTGGAACAATACGTGGGATGCGAACGGCGACGGTAGCTGGAAGAACGATCCGACAACCCACGCCGGTGTGGTCCTTCAGGTTGAGGACGACGGCACTATTCATTACATCCACGAGCATGTCAGAAAAGGCGTAATCGTCGAACGCATGAACCTGTACCGGCCGGAAATATACCGAACCGACTTCGGAAAAATATTGAATAACGCCATGGCCCTCGGATCATACTACGGCAATCCTAATAATCCTGAACATTGGCTTTCCGGCGATCTTTGGTATCAATTCGGCGGCATGTTGACTGTAAAAGACCAATACAAAATTTGATGAGACTCATCGCAGGCCTCTGTGTCTTCCTCTCCTCCCTTCCCTTATTCGGATTTGATGACAGCGTCTTTCTCACGACCAATGCCGGCGGCCATACCGGATTAATTCGCGATATTATTGTTTACGGCAATAAGGCAATTTCATGTTCCGATGACAAATCGATACGAGTATGGAATCTTCTGTCCGGCATTGAGGAACGGCGCATTCTC
>JABGPX010000631.1 GCA_018644745.1 Spirochaetales bacterium | reverse complement strand
CCCTTTTCGTACGCGATAGGCGCGATGCCCTGCAGGCCCCAGGGCTCGCCAAAGGGTGCCGAAAGGCCGACCGTTTTAAAACCGTCAGTTTCCGGGAAGTCCACGACCGCTTGTTTGAGAAACGCGACAAGAGCCGACTCCGATGATATGTCAGGCCATCCCTGCGCCTCGAGAGCGTCGGTTCGCACAGCGATATCGCCGGGAATAAAAGGGGTGCCTGCGACCGCGCCTATACTTCCATCTCCAACTATTCCTCCAACGCCGGATTCCCAGTGATGCACCTTGCCGGTATCGGAATACCCTCTCCATAAAGGAATCTGATTGGCGAATACTTTTTCAAAATTAGGAGCAATATCGAAATATTCTTCTAAGTTGAGCGACGCTCCTGATTCGATGAATTTACGCATCGTTGCAACATCGTTCATACCGACTATATC
The DNA here is from genome assembly GCA_018644745.1 of Spirochaetales bacterium. The sequence continues at coordinate 5,001 of JABGPX010000631.1, read as the reverse complement.
AGGATAATCTCCCGTAGCAAGAACCAGATTCACCTTCTCCATCCAGTCGCCGACGATCGGGATATAATCGAAAACAATGTTGAATTTGTCCTTGATGAACTGACCGATCGGATTCTCATCGCTTTGTTGAATATCCGGATTTATAGCCATACTCATCAAAATGGACATGTGATAAGTTTCATCGGTATCCGTGGCCTCATCTGATCCCGACGCAAATACACCGGAAAAACTTACAAACACTGCAAGTACCAGTACCCAAATGATCTTCTTCATTCTGCTCTCCTTCTATTTTTTTGACGTTTTACGCGCCATGCAACCAGATTACTATGGCATAGGCTGCTTGTCAACTTTTTTTGATCAATATGTGCATATTTATGTATGCAACACCCAAATGGTATGAGCATATCTGCCGTGATGTATATTCTGAACGTGCTATTATGTAGATAGGAATAGTAGGTATCATCATATTAAATGTATGAATTGCACTTTATATCGAAAATAATCTGAACTTTACGTAATCCCATAACAATTTTTTTGCTCCTTTTACTCATTATACGGCAAAAATGAACAATATTATCGACAGAATGATCAAAACATGTTACAATCGATCCGGTATTAAACAGTATGAGTAAATTTGACACGCGAAAAACCGCCGTATTCAACATATTAACGTTAAAAAAAGAGCTCAGCGTACAGGAAGCGTCCGATCTTCTCGGAACCTCGCCGGCTACAACACGACGATTCTTCGAGCGGTTTGCGGCCGAAGGGCAGGTGGTGCGGATGCACGGCGGAATCAAGCTTGTTCCGGAGTCCAAAGGTACGTATTCATATATCCTCTCCAATACCCGGCGTATCGAGCAAAAAGCCGTTATAGCCGAAAGGGCTGCTACCATGGTCGAAAGCGGCGACCTGCTGTTTCTCGATTCAGGCACAACACTCCTTAAAATGGCAGAGGCACTCGACAAACGGCTGCAGGCAGACAGCTTGGAGGGTATTGTTGTCGTTACAAACTCACTGGTCAGTTATGAAAAGCTCAGTGAGAACTGCCGCGTCATCCTGGTAGGAGGCGAAGTCCGGTTGAATCGGAGAGATACTTACGGTCAAGTCGCCGAGAACGCTTTAAAATCGCTCCATTTGCACAAATCGTTCTTCGGAGCTGACGCGATTCATCCTCAGAGGGGGCTTATGGCAACCGATGAATGGACCTGCCGTATGAATGATATAGTGAGGATTAATTCCGACTCGGTTATCGTCCTTTCTGATTCCGAGAAATTCGGCAGGAGTTCGCTACTGTCTTACGGCCCGTTGGACAGCGTCGATTTGATTATCACCGACGAAGGAATAACGGAAGAAGAGCTATCGCCGTATAGATCCACCGGCGCGAAAATTGAGATTGTTTCAGAAGAGCGATCGAACTAGTCAAAATCGTGACCGATTTATCCCGCAGAAGAGAAACAGCTCATACCGCTTCCGCCACGTTACGTAAGTAAGTAAGGCTTCCCCTGTCGCCATGGCTCACCCAGGCTTGCTAGTCGCTCTCCCCTTGTAGCTGGTACGGTACGCATTATAATCTGGCAATGTGCACTATTGGCTCGGTAAGGAGTGGTTCACTTGAGCAGATTTGTACCAAAATTTTCTATTACTAATCGTATGACCGCGGTTATCACCGAGATCGAACGAGCGCGGGGATTTCTGGATGCTGCCAGATTATCCGACGAATGGGTGCGGGAAATGGGCAATCGGGCGTTGATTCTTGAAGCACACCATACAACACATATCGAGGGGACACGACTCACACTGGATCAAGCAGAAAGATTATGGCAAGGAGATTCGGTTCCGGCGGCCGATCCAAATGACACGCGAGAGCTACTGAACTACCGATCTGCTTTTGAGTTCGTTTCTGAAAATATAGGGCAGGATAGTCCCATAACCGAAACCATGATACAGGAAATTCACCGGCGATTAGTGGTCGGTGTGCGAGGCGGACAGGCCGCACCCGGCGAGTATCGGCGAATCCAAAACTACGTAATAAAATCCGCCGACGAGCATGTTATCTACACTCCGCCGTCTGCGGTTGAGGTACCAGGTCTGATGTCACAGCTGGTGACATGGTTGAATGCTGATAAAGACATGCACCCGGTACTCATGAGCGGCATTGCCCAATTTCCGCTTGTTCATATTCACCCTTTTATAGACGGGAATGGGCGTACTTCCCGCTTGCTATCCACTCTGTGTCTCTATAAGGCCGGATACGATTTCAAACGTCTAACTACGATTAGTGAATTTTACGACCGGGATCGCCAAGCTTTCTACCGTGCTATTCAGGCTGTTCGCGAAAGCGGTCTGGATATCACCGGCTGGCTTGATTACTACGTTACTGGCCTATCTACCCAGATGGTTGAGGTGAAGCAACGCGGTGAGCGGGTTATCCAGCGCGATGTACTGGTACAGAGACACCGCTTCAATGAACGCCAGGGCAAAGCGCTGGCGTACTTGATGCAGCATGAAAGGCTGACCATCCAGGATTTTGAAGCGCTTTGCCCCGATGTAAATCGTCGCAGCTTGCAGCGAGACCTAAAATTATTGGTAGCTAAAGAATTGCCTAGAGCGGAAGGAGCAACCAACCGGCCGGTCTATGTCATGAATGATTGATCTTGCGACATTCTTGTGACAGATCTTACGACATTCTCACGACGGAGTTTGTGACATTGCATTCTGAAGAAAATCATGAACTTAAGCCATCATTTCCCGGAGTTCGATTTCCTATTGGCCACGATTTGGCGGACCTTGACGGCCTTGCGTGTATTGCCCTTCTCATCCTTGAATCTAAAATCCGTATAGGCAATTGGGAAGGAATCGTTATTCAACGGCAACAACAGCAATAACAATCACCAAGGACTGCACGCACATACTGTGATGCCAGTACTGCCTTGGACGCAGCTTCCAATACGTACTACTTGGCGCCCCGCTTTGACGGGTATTTGCGAACAGCGAATTTAAGAGCTTCAATCAATTTATATACATTAATATTTTTATAAGGTTTAGTTATTTCGGAGGACCTTCATGCCCGAAACACTTTCAATTGAAGACTACCGTTCCATAGCCGCTAACCTGATTCTGCCCACCCAAGCATTCATCAACGGCGAGTTTAGTCCGGCCTTGTCCGGTGAGACTTACGAAACTATAAATCCAGCGACCGGGCAAATACTCGCATCTATCGCAAAGTGCGGGATAGATGACCTGGACCGTTCAGTACAGAAGGCTCGAATCTCGTTCGAGAATGGCGTCTGGTCACGAATTTCTCCAGGCGAACGGAAAGCAATTCTCATTCATCTCGTTGAGCTGATAAAGAAGAACCTCCAAGAATTAGCAGTGCTCGGAGACATCACGACGCCGTTTGGCGGGTACAAGCACTCCGGTTTCGGAGGACGAGATAACGGTATGCACGCCTTCGATCAATACACCGAAGTGAAGACTATCTGGATAGATTTGGGTGACATCGGAGATAGCTGATCTCGAAGTGCAAATGGACAATCCACTCGCGTGGACCTGTTGCGAAAAGAGAAATATTATCCGGCTATCTTGTGATGGAATTCTGAAACATTTTCTGGTTTTTTCTGCATTGCAATCCATAGGTCAAGCTTGGTTTGCATATTCAGCCAACTCTCGGGACTTGTCTTCGTCGCCGCAGAGATGCGCAACGCCATTACAGGACTAAGTGAGGATTTCTTATTGACAAGTTCAGATAGAGTTTTTCGTGTTACGCCAAGATTCTCTGCGGCTTGCGTAATCGTAATACCGAGCGGTTTAATAACGTCCTCTAAGAGAACTTCGCCTGGATGTGTTGGTTTTCTTGCAATCATATTCAAGCTCCTTAATCAATGATAATCCTTGTAATCAACAAGTATGGCATCTTCCCCTTCAAACATAAAAGTAATCCGCCAGTTTCCACTCACTTTTACTGACCAGGATCCTTTTTCGCGATCCGATAACTGGTGAAGATAGTATCCAGGAAGGTTCATATCAGTGGGGTTGACCGAGGCATCTAATCTGTCAAGAATTCGGGCCAATTTATCCGCATGTTCCGGGAATATCCCTTTCTTATTTCCTGATTCAAAGAAGGTTTTCAATCCTTTATGTTTGAAGGATTTGATCATATGAATAAAACATACACCGTAACCCGTCACGTGTCAATTACTATTGAATTCTGATTACGAGCAGAAATGGCTATTTCCCGCGATGAGATCTTTGGGCCGGTACTTACCATTCTCACAGCAGAAAGTGATGCCGAGGCGATTAAGATCGACACCGAGTACGGTCTGCATGCCTCTGTTTTTTATATAATTCAATCAATCAGAGATCGATTAATTTGATACTTAGTAGAACGACCTTTTTCTTCTCCGACGACTAGTATTCCCTGATCCACCATCTCTTTGATATCTCTTTTCACCGTTGCTAAACTCACCTTAGTAATAGCTGTGTACTTTTTATTTGTTAAACCCCCGATTAAATCCTCCGGAAGTTTCTCAACCATTTTCCCTAAAACCTTAAGCTGCCTTTCATTTAGTGAAATATTGGCTATATTCGAATAGAATTTCTGAGATAGCAAAGCTCCCTTAATGATCTCAAATGAGCTTTCAATGCTATGAGAGTAGATTTCTAGAAACCATGAGAGCCAAATAGTGATATCTCCCCCTCCTTTCTGAACCTCATCCAGCTTTTTGTAATATGCCTTTTTTTCTTTATGTATCTGTGTTGAAAGACTATAGAGCCTTGTTCCCGTCTTTTCTTCTTGAGCTAATGCAAGATCCGTCAGGGCACGTGCTATTCGTCCATTACCATCTTCAAAAGGATGAATTGTTACAAAATACAAATGGGCAATCCCGGACCGAAGAAGACCATCGACTTTTTCATGAGATACTTCCCACCAATCTAAAAATTGAGTCATCTCCTGATCCAATAGACTTGAAGGTGGTGCTGTAAAATGGATTTTCTCTTTAC
>JABGPX010000468.1 GCA_018644745.1 Spirochaetales bacterium | reverse complement strand
ATATTAGATCCCGTCCAAACTACCGCGGGTAATATGCAGGCTTCCGAGCTGAAGTCCGAGTTCGGAGATCGGATCGTCTTCCACGGAGCAATCGATACACAATCGGTACTTCCACACGGGACAGCGGACGAGGTCGCGGAGCATGTCCGCGAAACTATCAAGGCTCTCGGCGCGGATGGGGGCTACATCCTGAGCTCGTGCAACAGCCTACAGGACGATACACCACCCGAAAACGTCGTGGCCATGTACGACACAGCGCAGAAGCTGGGAGTATGAAAGCCCTGTTAATTTGGCCAGAAAATCGATGTAGCTTCAAATACCTTATAAAAATAATCAGCATTACTGGAAAAGCTTTCACTGACTTCTTAAAATACCCGAGATCGGAGCTTAACTAATGGCATATATAGATGCGCGTGACGCGCGCGGCGAGTGGCAGCCGGATGAGCTGCCGAAACCTGGACCGCTGTTCAACCTGCCCATTGAACCCCGTAAAATTCTTAAGTTCTTAATTAGTCTCGTATGGCCGATTAACTTCCTCTATGCAGCCCTCGCGTTTATCAGCTGGCAGTATCTGACACCGAGCATGGAGCGTATGTCCACCCTCTCATTCGATTGGATCGCGTTAATTTACCTGCGCAACGCCGGGTGGCTGGTCCTCCTTGCCGGTATTATGCATCTGCGCCTTTTCATTCAGAAGTCCCAGGGCATCAGGTACAAATACACCGACAAATGGTTGGCCTCTAACGACAAGAAGTTCCTGTTCGGGAATCAAACCTGGGATAACGTCTTTTGGAGCCTTACCAGCGGCTGCATGGTATGGACCGGGTACGAGGCGATTACCCTCTGGGCATACGCCAACAACCTATTGCCCTACCTGGACATCGGAAGCCGTCCGGTATTAGGCTTGCTGATGGCAATCGGTATCGTATTGTTTCGCCAGGTCCATTTCTATTGGACTCACCGCTTCACGCACTGGAAACCGCTCTACAAAGCGGCACACTATCTGCACCACAAGAATGTCAACATCGGCCCGTGGTCTGGAATATCGATGCACCCCATTGAACATCTCTTGTACTTTTCCGGGGTATTTCTTCACTGGGTAGTGGGTTCCCATCCGCTTCTCATGATGTTCCACATGTATCATTCGGCGCTCAACCCGATTCGGGGTCATTCAGGGTTTGATAGATTTATTATCAGCGGCGCCGATTCGGAAAAGGAGCGCTTGATGGAGGCCGGCAGCTACTACCACTACTTGCATCATCGCTTTTTCACGGTAAATTTCGGGAATGAAGGCATTCCGCTGGACAAATGGTTCGGCAGCTTCCACGACGGCTCGGAGGAGGCTCAGGCGGCCATGCTGGCAAGGCGCAACCGTAAGCGTAACAAAGGAACCTGACCCACTCGCTCGATCCGTCATGTATTGCTGGCGCTTCTTGGCAGAATTGTGTTGACAGGCAAGCCGTATTAGACTGAATCGCAAGATTGACCTACTCTCGTCGGAAGATGCAGTAAAAGTGCGGGCACTTATCTCCGAAATGTACGGGGAATAATACACACTGCAATTCGGATTGCGCCAACTTTCGTAAATAAACTAGCTTCAACCTTATGTATGCATCCATTTCTGCCAGGAAACTCGGGTTCGGATTGCAGGAGCTATATCTGTACAGGCAGTTGAGAATCTTCTAACCTGAGTAAAAGTCAAAAAGCGGAGGAACCATGAAATACGGAAAGCTTGGAAGGACCAACACCACAGTAAGTAAAATCTGCCTTGGTACAATGCATTTTGGATCGGGTGCTGATGAAGATGAGTCATTTCGAATAATGGACTGCGCCCTCGATAATGGTATTAATTTCTTTGATACCGCGGATATTTACGGCCCAACCTGGGGAAGATCAGAGGAAATAATTGGCAAATGGCTCAATCAAAGGAAAGAAGTCCGGGACAAGATCGTCCTTGCGACTAAAGTATACTGGTATGACCAAAACGGCCCGGAATGGCCGAACCTCGGACACGGAGTATCCATGTTTAAGGTCCGCAAGAACCTGGAAGCATCCCTCACGAGGCTTCAGACTGATCATATAGACCTGTATCAGGTTCACCACATCGACAGAGAGGTGAGTGAGGAGGAATGGTGGAATACTTTTGACCTTATTAGAATTCAAGGCCTAATCAGCTATATAGGAACAAGCAATTTCCCCGGCTGGGGGCTGGCGCAATTCCAGCAAGCAGCCTTGAAGCGCGGATTACTTGGTATAGTATCAGAACAGCACATGTACAATCTTTTCTGCAGATATCCGGAGCTCGAAGTGCTTCCTGCCGCCCAACGTTTTGGCATTGGTGTTCTTGCCTACATGCCCCTTGGCGGAGGCCTGTTAACTGGGAACCGTACCCCGGAAAAAGGTACGCGTACGGCCTCGGTTGCCGAGGAGTATGGAATAGATCTCAGTTCAAATAATCTGCTTGATCAGTATTCCGCGGTCTGCAAAGAAATCGGTGAAGAAGAACGGAATGTCGCAATTGCATGGACACTTGCACATCCGGCAGTTAGTTCCGCAATTGTGGGAATTCGCAAAGTTGAGCATCTAGAAGGTATCCTAAGAGCCGCCGAGATAAGGCTCGAACAGGAAGTAATTGACAAACTGAATAGCATATTTACAACAATGTCCGGCCGTCCGTTAAGAAATAATCTGGAGACGCCGGAGGCGTATGCTTGGTAGTACATTAATCCTGTTGCAGCAAATAGACGTTCTATTAACCGCGGAAAAGTATCGCTCATCGGGAAATAGCTATTTCCGGTAGTTCGAAGTATCTTCGGAATGCGTTCACCATGGCCATATAGTTGGCCGTGGGTACGCTTTTGGTGATCGCGTTGCTTGAGCAAAATATATGCCCGCCGTTACCCGAGCCGGCTTCTATTATTTCAACTGTAATTCGTGCAATTTCCTCAGGAGAATTGAAGCTCAATACGTTCCCGCAATCCATGTTCCCCAAAAAAGTAATCTTGTCTCCGAATCGTGTCTTGAGTCGGCTCAAATCCATACCTGCAAACATGTCTATCTCGAGATATCCGTCGACATCGCAGCCAAGGAGAAATTCGTCTATGACGCTCCAGAGATCACCGTCGCTCGCATTCACAGCCCAGCAACCCGCCTCATGAATAGCACGCGAGCATTTCCTGATTTCGGGTACAATAAAATTTCCATACATAGTCGGGGAAACCATGGGGCGTTTCCCCGCGAAGTCGCCGCCTACTCCGAGAAGAGTTACGCCCAGATTAATATATTCATCGATTCTGGCAAGAGATTCCTCGGTCGCTATTGCGAAATGCTCAAAGGCGACATCCGGTGCGAGGGCCATGGTCTGCATTAAATCAGAATCGGTCCATACACCGTGTGCATATGCCGGAGCGAGCATCGGCAGATCGAGACCTCGCCTTTCCATTTTTGAGTTTAAAAGATGGTAAACCATTAAACTGTCCTCATCGATGGCTACACCGCGGCTTTTTGCCGCGGCATTCCGGTCAACCACTCGTTGCACGGGATCGCCGTCCAGCATTTCCGTATGCTGCTCCTTCCGCGCGATTTCCCGCTGCTCGAGGATTCGGGGCGTAGGACAAGGGCAGGCATAAAGCATGTCATGATCAAGCTTCAGCGCAAGATCGAGTCGATCGTTTACATATCTTTCAAGTTCCTCATGCCACCCGACGGCTTTCGCTCGTTCGATCCATCCCAATGAATCATCTGTATAGTCGATGAAATCGGTACCGACTATGTCCGACGCCACCGGTGGATGCAGAACATATTCAAAAATAGGTGTGCGGTCAGGCACCCTATGCCGGAACGCGGCTTCAACCCTTTCTCGATGTTCCATTAGCAGCGCCAGGCCGTTTGCTTCGCCGGATCGCAGGTAAGGAACCAATCGAGCTTTCCGTAGCCTTCCGCGCGGGCACGGGCGATCCCGCCACATCCGATAATTCCGGCTCTTATCATTTTACCTATCCTCCGTGTTACTTCCTCAGACGGTATATTATACCTGTTTATGTAGGTTTACCATCTGCAATAAAATCATTGACCAATTCCATTAGTCATTTCTGACTAATCGGCCTTACCGCAAAAATTGAGTAGATCAGTCGATAACAATACCTCTCCTTCCCAATTACTTTCTAGTCAGATTTTTACAAGGAAGGAAAAAATAATGGAATCAGATTTGGATATATGAAGACTTGTTCGGCGAAGGTTTTTAAAAAAGTGCTGTTGGTAATGTTATGCTTGGTAGCGGCTTCAGCCTGGCCAGAGAGGAAGGCCTGGATCGAAAACGCCAGCGAGTTTGAGGAGAAGCTGAACCAGACGGTCCCGGGGATAAAAGATCCCTTTTTATTTGACTGAATCGGCATATAATCCGCCGGCAGCAGCCGTTTTTTTTCAAGTAGTAAGACCATGACGAATTACGTACGCGGCAGCCTCCGCTCGATTACCGCTGCCTGTTTTGTTGAGAACGCTCTGTACGTGATTTGCCACGGTGCTTTCACTTATAAATAAACGTTCTCCTATTTCACGGTTGGTGAGACCTTCTACAAGTAGCACGGCCACATCAACCTCACGATTGGAAAGTCCATCGGGAAACGATCTGCCCCGCTCGGCAATGGATCCACTCCCAATCTTATTTATCCGTTCCGTGCATTTTCCCAGCGCGTAGTCGACCGCTTCTTCCAGTGACATTGCCATGCCTTCATTCCATGTCGTCTCAAAATCCTTTTCTGTCAGCTGAACGCGAGTTGCCGTTCTAATACCGTCGAACCTATCGCGCCAGGGCTCTATCACCAAATTGATTGGTTCGTGGGTGTTCTCCGACGCACCCAATAGCCGCACCGCCCGTTCGATCCGGCCCTCCGTCGTGGCTATAGCTGCAAAAAGAATCAAGCAATGAGCGACCTCCTCATAGCCAAAGACAACACCCCAATTTGCAGCCATATCAAAAAAAAGAGGTATTGCCTCCTCGAGCAGTACCTTCATCTTACTCATATTCTCCTGCTTCATACAAATACTTGCCAGCTGCAACAATGTTATACCAATAGTGAACGTGTTTCCGGATCGTCTAGCTCTTGTTAGGCGTTGTTCAGTTAGGTCGGTCGCCAACTCAAAACGGCCCTGCAGCATCACGATAGATCCCAAACTCATTCGAATAGAAGGCGTCCTACCTTCGTCAAAACCTCTTTCGCAATATACCAAAGCCTCCTCGATACACCGCTGAGCCTCTTCATAATCACCCTCACCGGCCGCAATCTGACCGAGACACTCAAGGGCACGAGGCATTGCGCCATAGAATTCAGATTCCTTTGAAGCCGCCATGCACTCCTCAAAGTAAACTTTCGCCTTTTCCCCGTCGCCGTTCCAGAAGTTCCATTCCCCGATCCTAAGAAGAGAAAATGCTATCCCTTCAGCA